>NZ_WXWO01000025.1:0-207699 GCF_009904845.1 Vibrio sp. V38_P2S17PM301
GTAATGGTTTTCAGACAATATAAATTGATGATTAATAAGAACTTTATTAACAAGACTATTAATTTTAGTGGGTAAATAAAATCGATCGCATTGTTATTTTATGTAACAAAATTACATTTTGAGCTATCTCACCTCTCAGCTTCAACATTTTTAGTAAACAAGCCAAAAGTTAACCAATTCAGTGAGCCCAACTACAAAAAAAGACGCCGAAGCGCCTTTTTTATCACTTTATTTTTTTCTATCGCAAAAAAAGGTTTTTAAAGTTCTGGGTGGTTTTTTCACCGACTTCGTTCAATGATACGCCTTTTAATTGGGCAATATATGCAGCAACTTCCACAACATAAGCGGGCTGGTTCTGCTTGCCCCGATGTGGTACGGGAGCAAGATACGGCGAATCCGTTTCAATCAGTAAACGTTCCAGAGGCAATTGTTTGACCACCTCTTTCAGCTCTGTCGCCTGACGGAACGTTACGATACCGGAAATAGAGATATAGAACCCCAGTTCTATCGCAGCCTGCGCAAACGCCAAGTCTTCAGTAAAACAGTGAATCACGCCACCACAACGCTCAGCGCCGCCCTCACGCAAAATACGCAATGTATCTTCACGCGCATTGCGGGTATGAATAATCAAAGGTTTATTCAGTTCAACGGCCAGATCAACCTGCTGTTGAAACCGGATTTTCTGTAACTCGGCAGTCTCTGGCTGATAATGGTAATCCAGCCCGGTTTCCCCAATCGCCACCACTTTAGGATGACGCGCGTACTCCTGTAACCGTTCAAGCGAAAACTGACTTTCGACATCCAATGGATGGACACCACAAGAAGCGTGAACATAGTCATACGTTTCTATCATCTTGAGCATGGCCGGGAAGGAGTCCAAAGTCACCCCCACCGAAAGAAACTCTTTTACATTAGCTTGCTGTGCTTTCGCCAGCACATCAGCGACATTGTTATGCAGTTCCTGGTAATCCAGTTTGTCGAGATGACAATGCGAATCTACGAACATGCGTCCTCATTCAATTTAATTAACCAATTCATAATCAACAGCTCAGCATTCAGGCCCGAGTGCGTGTCCAGTTGTTCCAGCAACTGACTCAGCGATTGCGTATGCTGATACAACACATTATAACCGACCTGCTGTGCCAGCACCTCACTGCCTGGCGTCGCATGCGACTCCGTCAGGCCAAAGTGACGCTTTTGGGCATCTACAAGTAAAAACCACACCCAGCGCAAACGAATCAACGGCGCCTCTGCTAGCAACTTAGCCAAGGCAAACACATCGAATCCCGGAGTACCAAGTGCCTGACAAAAATGCCGCTCAACCTCCTGGTAGGCCTCAACCCAGCCCTGTTCGACAAATGCCTGAGTAGCCAAAGGCGCGTTATCATTGATATACGCCACGTATTCCGGTACCGGCTGATTCAGGTTGTGTTTTAACCAATCACTGACCTGCTCCGCAGAGGGTGCAGTAAGGTGCCACTGTTGGCAGCGGCTGACAATCGTCGGTAACAAACGGTTCGACTTCGCGGCAACCAGTAGAAACACACATTGTCTTGCTGGGGATTCCAGTGTTTTAAGTAACGCATTGGCCGCTGCTTCGTTCATCGCGTCAGCCGGTTCTACCACAATCAAACGGTAGCCGGACAACTGAGATGATTCCTGAGCAAAGCGATTGCACTGACGGATCTGATCCACGGTGATATTTTTACCGGGCTGCTCAGGCTGGATCCGGTGATAATCCGGATGGCTTTCAGACGCCATCAACTGGCAACTGTGGCAAAACCCGCACGGCTCCGCCTCAAAATTGGAACACATCAGCGCTTTGCTAAAGTGCTCTGTCAGCGCCTCAGCACCCAGCCCAGGCGGAGCCACCAACAGCCCCGCGTTACTCAGCCGGCCTGATGTCAGGTTGGCTTTCCACGTTTGCCACATCGGCTCGAGCCAAGGGTAACGCATTTCGCTCATTACTGTTCACCCAACCATTTCAGCAAGGCTTGACGGATATCCTCCGCCACCTGCTCAATACTTTGTTCAGCATTAATAATGACCACACTGTCATCTGCCCGGGCCAGTTCCAGGTAGCGTGCGCGTGTGCGATCAAAAAAGCCGATGTCCATTTTCTCTATCCGGTCAAGCTCTCCGCGACCACGCGCCCGCTCTAACCCCACTCGCGGGTCCAAATCGAGATACAAAGTAAAATCCGGTTTGAAGTCCCCCAATGTGGTCTGCTTCAATGACAGCATCAACTCTGGTGAAATCTGACGTCCACCGCCCTGATACGCCTGGGAAGACATGTCGTGACGATCGCCAACTACCCACTGACCTGCGTCTAGTGCGGGTTTAATCACATTTTCGACCAGTTGAACACGAGCCGCATACAGCAACAGCAACTCGGTCATGTCCTGTAAGACTTCACCTTGATGCTCTTCTTTGATCAGCGCTCGCATTTTCTCGGCCAGACGTGTACCACCCGGTTCGCGAGTTTGAGTGATCTGCGCGATACCTGCCTGATGCAAGGTGTCGATAACTGACTGGATGGCGGTGCTTTTTCCGGCACCTTCCAACCCTTCAATAACGATAAATTTTGGCTCTGTCATTATTTACTTCTTAATTGCTTCAAATACGCCCGAACAGCACGGTTGTGCTCGTTGAGAGTTTTGGAAAATACATGCCCACCGTTCCCGCTGGCCACAAAATAGAGATAGTGACTGTCTTCCGGATTAAGTGCCGCCTGAATCGATGCTTTCCCCGGCATTGCAATCGGTGTCGGCGGCAATCCGAAGATCACATAGGTATTGTAAGGTGTTGGCGTGCGGAGATCTTTTTTACGAATATTGCCGTCATACTTCTCACCCATTCCGTAGATAACGGTGGGATCCGTTTGCAGACGCATCCGCTTATTGAGGCGATTCACAAATACAGCGGCCACCCGCTCTCGTTCAGAGGCAACCGCCGTCTCTTTCTCAATAATTGACGCCAGAATCAATGCTTCATAAGGCGAGTTCAGAGGCAATTTGTCCTGACGTGCTTTCCAGGCGCTATCCAAGACTTTTTCCAGTTTGACGTGCGCGCGGCGCAAAATGTCCAGATCACTGGTACCCGCGGTATAGTGATAAGTTTCCGCCAGGAATAAACCTTCCAGCCTACTTTGCTCGATACCCAGCTTTTCAGCAATCTGGGCTTCACTCAGTTCGCCAGTCTGATGATTAAGCTGAGGTGCACTGGCCAGCGCACTGCGCCACTCTGAAAAACGACTGCCTTCGACAAAAGTAATCGAAAACTGATATTCCCGGCCGTTGATCAGCGCCTCCAACGCCTGTTTTAACGTATCACCGGTTTGCAGTTCGAAGGTACCGGCTTTCACGTGCGTCAACTCCGGCTGAAGATGCCGTACCAGACGAGAGACTGGATGACTTTTTATCCAGCCTTTGTTGCTCATGCTGGCCAATACCGTATCCAAACGGCTGCCGGAATGAACCGTGATCAATTGATTGGATTCGATATTCAGTGGCTGGTTGAGAAACTGGTCCACTTGTTTAAACACAAAAAATACAGTACCGGCGGCCAGAACAGCCAATATCGCCAGCAATACAGTGATCTTCTTTAGCACGAGTTAAGACTCTCCTGAAAACGTCGTGTAATCGCGCCGATGGAATAATAATGATGCCCGATCTGCGTGACGGGCGCGACGCCGAGGATCGAGTTGGTCATAAACACTTCCTGTGCCTGTTCAAGGTGCTCTAGGTCAAACTCTCCCATCACCACGTTTAGCTGCAACGACGGCGTCTTCTCAATCACCAAACGACGAACAACCCCAGACACTCCCGCAAAGTCTAACGAGGGAGTATAAAGAGTGTTCCCCTTCACCCAAAACAGATTCGCCATGGTGGTTTCCACAACATGGCCGTTGATGTCCAGCGCGACGCCGTCCTGGTAGCCGGCCTGATCCATTTCTGCTTTCAACAGTATCTGCTCAAGCCGGTTGTTGTGCTTGTGCCCGGCCAGCATTGGGTTGACCCCCAAGCGGCGGTCACACACCCCAAGCTGCACGCCGGTATCGGTAAATGCCGCATAGTGTAAGGGGTAAGAGAAATGGCTAATGGTCACATTGGGTGATGTCATGCCTGCCGGGCTATACCCACGTCCGCCACTTCCCCGAGTCACATGCAGCTTCAGTCCAGCCCGTTCATCGTTCAATGCGGCTTCTTGCAACCAAAGGTGCACCTGCTCCCAGTCCGGCAGCGGAATATCCAGCAAGTTGAGGCAAGCTTCCATACGCTCAATGTGCAGTGACCAATGTTGGATTTCCCCCCCCACGGTCAGCATGGTGGTGAAACAACCGTCACCGTACTGAAAAGAACGGTCGGTGATAGCAATGACGTTACTCGGTCTTCCGTTTACCCAGAACATTTTGGTACCCCATAAAAACAAACGGCTTAATGCTAAGCATCAAGCCGTTTTAACACAAGTGTGCGGTACGATTCTGTTAAATCTTTTTAAAGATCAAAGAACCGTTGGTACCACCAAAGCCAAATGAGTTACAGATCGCGTACTCCATTTGCACTTCTTTCGCGGTGTGTGGTACTAAATCGATGTCCAGACCGTCTTCTGGATTGTCCAGGTTGATGGTCGGAGGAACGATTTGCTCAACCAGCGACAATACCGTGATGATCGCTTCAACAGATCCTGCAGCACCCAGCAAGTGGCCCGTCATAGACTTGGTTGAAGACACTTTAACCTGTTTTGAACCGGCTTCACCCAGTGCACGCTTAATGCCTTTGATTTCAGCCACATCGCCTGCTGGAGTAGACGTACCGTGAGCGTTCACATAACCGATCTGCTCACCGTTCACACCCGCATCACGCATCGCTGCTTCCATAGCCAGTGCACCACCCGAACCGTCTTCGCTTGGCGATGTCATGTGGTAAGCATCACCTGACATACCAAAACCAACCAGTTCAGCGTAGATTTTTGCACCGCGCGCTTTGGCATGTTCGTACTCTTCCAGTACCATCATGCCTGCGCCGTCACCCAGAACAAAACCATCACGGTCTTTATCCCAAGGACGAGACGCTTTTTGCGGCTCATCATTACGGGTCGACAGCGCTTTCGCAGCACCAAAACCTGCCATACCCAGCGGAGTTGACGCTTTTTCTGCGCCACCAGCGACCATGGCATCGGCATCACCGTAAGCAATCATGCGTGCCGCATGACCAATGTTATGTAGACCAGTCGTACAGGCAGTTGAGATCGCGATGTTCGGACCGCGCAGACCACGCATGATAGAAAGGTTACCCGCCACCATGTTTACGATGGTCGAAGGAACAAAGAATGGGCTAACTTTACGTGGGCCTTTTTCTACCAATGCAGAGTGACCGGTTTCGATCAGGTCCAGTCCACCGATACCAGAACCAATCGCAACACCTACGCGAGCTGCGTTTTCTTCGGTAACTTGTAAACCTGAATCGTCAAGAGCCTGTATACCAGCGGCGATGCCATACTGGATAAACAGATCCATTTTACGGGCATCTTTTTTGGACATGTACTCTTCGCAGTTAAAGTCTTTAACCAGACCTGCGAAACGAGTTGAGAAATTGGTTGCATCAAAGTGGTCGATATTTACGATGCCACTCTGACCTGCCAGCAGGGCTTTCCAAGATGATTCTACAGTGTTGCCTACCGGTGACAACATACCCATGCCTGTGACAACAACACGACGCTTGGACACGATATTCTTCTCCGGAAATGAAAATGGTTCTATGAGAGGTATAGAAGTGATTAAAAAACACAGGCGGCCAGAGGGCCGCCTGGGAGAGAGATTACTGAGCGTTGCTAGTTACGTAGTCGATAGCAGCTTGAACAGTAGTGATCTTCTCAGCTTCTTCGTCAGGAATTTCAGTGTCGAATTCCTCTTCCAGAGCCATAACCAGCTCTACGGTGTCTAGAGAATCTGCACCCAGATCGTCAACGAAAGAAGCTTCGTTTTTAACTTCTGCTTCGTCTACGCCCAGCTGTTCAACAATGATTTTCTTTACGCGTTCTTCGATGTTGCTCATTTTTCTTTTCCTTTACAGATGTCGCCTAATGCGATGATTCCGTAGTTTATTCGAACTATTGAAAGTTGCAAGGGGGTCCTTGCTGGTCAAACCACAAATTTAGCGAATTTAACCGAAATTCAGTACATTTTTGACTTAAATCATGCACAAATCTTGCGCATGCCTATATCGAACTTTACAGTTTTTTGACCATTTAACCAGCCAAAAGTTGCGAGTTCGAGGATTAAACCATGTACATACCGCCGTTAACGTGCAGGGTTTCGCCCGTAATGTAAGCCGCTTCTGGAGAGGCAAGGAATGCCACTGCTGAAGCAATCTCACGCGGGTCACCCAAACGACCTGCTGGTACTTGTGCTAGTGTAGCAGCACGTTGCTCGTCATTCAGCGCTTTTGTCATGTCAGTTTCTATGAAACCTGGTGCAACTGTGTTCACTGTCACACCACGCGATGCAACTTCACGTGCCATTGACTTCGTAAAGCCAATTACGCCCGCTTTTGCTGCTGCGTAGTTTGTTTGACCAGCGTTACCCATGGTGCCCACGACTGAGCCCACGTTGATGATGCGGCCATTGCGTTTTTTCATCATACCGCGCAGGACGGCTTTAGACAGACGGAAAATAGACGTCAGGTTCGTGTCCATGATGTCGGTCCATTCATCATCTTTCATCCGCATTAGCAAGTTATCACGTGTGATACCGGCATTGTTGATCAGAATGTCGATGCCACCAAACTCATCATTGATGCTTTTCAGTACCGATTCAATCGATTCAACATCAGTCACGTTCAGAGCAAAACCTTTGCCGTTTGCCCCCAGGTATTCACTGATCGCAGCCGCACCATTGTCAGACGTTGCTGTACCGATAACGGTCGCACCGCGCTCAACCAGCAATTCTGCAATAGCACGACCGATACCACGGCTTGCGCCAGTCACCAGAGCAATTTTGCCTTCTAGATTCATCATGTTCGTTTTTCCTATGATCTGTAAATTACTTAGCGGCTTCTAATGAGGCAATATCATTCACTGCCGCGCCGCTGAGTGTCTTCACGATACGTTTCGTCAGACCAGTCAGTACTTTGCCCGGACCAACTTCAAGTAATTTCTCTACGCCCTGTTCACTCATCAGCTGCACACTCTCTGTCCAGCGGACTGGGCTGTATAACTGGCGCACCAGCGCATCTTTGATTTTCGCCGGATCCGTTTCGGCAACAACGTCAACGTTGTTAATCACTGGCAATTGAGGGGCGTTAAATTCGATCGCTTCCAAAGCCACCGCCAATTTCTCGGCTGCGGGCTTCATCAATGCACAGTGAGAAGGCACTGAAACCGGCAGAGGCAGCGCGCGTTTGGCGCCCGCTTCTTTGCACAGTACGCCGGCACGTTCAACTGCATCTTTGCTGCCCGCGATCACAACCTGACCTGGCGAGTTGAAGTTCACTGGTGAAACTACTTCACCTTGTGCCGCTTCCTCACACGCTTTTGCGATGGTTTCATCGTCCAGGCCGATGATGGCATACATTGCCCCGGTACCAGCTGGCACGGCTTCTTGCATCAGTTGACCACGCAGTTCAACCAGTTTGATGGCTTGTTTAAAGTCAATCACACCAGCACATACCAACGCAGAGTACTCACCCAGGCTATGACCAGCCAGGTTGGCCGGTTGGCCAAGTTCAAGCTCTTGCCATACACGCCAAATCGCCACCGATGAAGCAAGCAAGGCCGGCTGAGTGCGGAAAGTCTGGTTGAGATCTTCTGCAGGTCCATTTTGAACAAGCGCCCAGAGGTCGTAACCCAGTGCTTCAGATGCTTCTGCAAATGTTTGTTTTACTACGTCATATTGTTCGCCTAGCTCGGCAAGCATACCGACAGCTTGTGAGCCCTGGCCCGGAAATACGATAGCAAACTTGCTCATGTTATTGTCCTTAAAGCAAAGTAAGAAAGAATAAGATGCACCGATGTGCATCTTAAATTTTTGAATTCTTTTAAGGGGTTAGAACTTAACCAGTGCAGAACCCCAGGTAAAACCACCGCCGAACGCTTCCAGCAGCAGAGTCTGACCACGCTGAATCCGGCCGTCCCGGACAGCTTCGTCCAGTGCCGTTGGTACGGTCGCTGCAGACGTATTACCGTGGCGGTCCAAAGTGACCACCACCTGGTCCATCGACATAGCCAACTTCTTCGCGGTGGCGGAAATAATGCGGTAGTTCGCTTGATGGGGCACCAACCAGTCAAGTTCGGTTTTGTGCATCCCATTGGCATCCAGAGTGTCTTTCACCAATTTTGATAACTGAGTGACCGCCACTTTAAAGACTTCGTTGCCGGCCATGTGCAGCCACTTGTCGGCATCTTGACCACGCTCTGGCACTTCCAGACTCAGCAATTCACCGAATCGGCCATCAGCATACACGTGCGTCGACAAAATTCCCGGTTCTTCGCTCGCGCCCACGACAACCGCTCCGGCACCATCACCAAACAGAATGATAGTTGAACGATCGGTAGGATCACAGGTTTTTGATAGCGCATCGGAACCAATCACCAAAACATTCTTGCACATACCCGATTTGATGTGCTGATCCGCCACTGACAGAGCATAGATAAAACCAGAACACGCTGCGGCCAGATCAAATGCCGGGCAGCCTTTGATGCCCAGTTTGGCCTGAACCTGACACGCTGACGATGGGAACGTATGGCTGCCACTGGTGGTGGCAACGATAATCAGGTCAATTGCCTCTTTATCGATACCGGCCATATCAATCGCATTTTCGGCTGCGTAGTAAGCCATGTCTGCGACCGTTTCGTTTTCGGCTGCGATTCTGCGCTCTTTGATACCAGTACGTGTGACGATCCACTCATCGCTAGTATCTACCATTTTCTCTAGATCAGCGTTGGTACGCACCTGAGATGGCAGGTAGCTGCCAGTACCTAAAATTTTGCTATACATGAAGACTAATAATGCCTCTCGAGTAAAACCGCTTCCAAACGATCGCTAATACGGCTGGGTACTTGTCGTTTGACCTCGTGTACTGCTTCGCCAATTGCGTTGACGACAGCGGATACATCAGCACTTCCGTGACTTTTAATGACAATGCCGCGCAATCCTAGCAAACTTGCGCCGTTATACTGGTCGGGGTTCAATGTTTTTAGTTCAGTAAATAGCCCGGAAAACAATTTTCTTGCGATCCAGCCCTTTATAGAAGAGGCCATCATGCTGGCTTTTAACTTTTCTATAAAAAGCTGAGCAGTGCCTTCACACGTTTTCAGGCAGATATTGCCGATAAAACCGTCACATACGATCACATCCGCAACATCGCTAAGCAGTTGGTTACCTTCAATATAGCCAATAAAATTGACCGACTGCGTTTGCGACAGCATTTCGGAGCAGCGCTTAACCAAGTCGTTGCCTTTGATTTCTTCGGCACCAATATTAAGAATCGCTACCCGGGGAGGACGCTGGAGGTATTGCTCTGCCAGAGCACTACCCATCACCGCAAACTGAAACAACGAATCCGCGTCACTGGACACATTGGCGCCAAGATCGAGCATCCAGGTTTTGTTGCCCGCGGCCGTCGGCAATGCTGACACCAGCGCTGGTCGTTCAATCCCCGGCAGGAGCTTGAGACGAAAACGGGATAACGCCATCAACGCACCGGTATTGCCGGCACTGACGCAGGCCGTTGCCTGCCCGTCAGCCACCAGATCGATCGCCGAGCCCATCGAGGTACCGTGACTGTTACGTAACGCTAAAGAAGGTTTATCTGAATTCGCAATCACTCGGTCACTGTGCACAATGCTGATTCGAGCATCGCCGTCGTAACCTAGGTGAGATAATTGAGATGTGATCGAGTTTCGATCACCTGTGAGGATCACTTTTAGCTCTGGGAAATGCGACAGTGCCTGCACGGCGGCAGGCACTGTGACGCGGGGACCGAAATCCCCGCCCATTGCATCAAGTGCAACGGTTATATTTTGCAAAGGTCAACCTTACTTGTTGATAACCTTTTTGCCACGGTAGTAACCTTCAGCAGTCACGTTGTGACGTAGGTGAGTTTCACCTGAAGTCGCGTCTACAGATAGTGCAGCTGTAGTTAGCGCATCGTGTGAACGACGCATGCCACGCTTAGAACGTGTCTTACGGTTTTTTTGTACGGCCATGGACCCTACTCCTATGTTAATTTCTTAAAGCGTTACTTCTTTAAGTTTTTTAAAACATCGAATGGATTCGGCTTTTCTTCCACAACTTCTTCTGGAAGTTCACCAAACACCAAGTTGTCTGAATCAACGCTACAGTCCGCTTCTTCGTGCATTGCAACCTGGGGTAAACTTAGAATGAACTCGTCTTCAACTAACTGTATAAGGTCGACTTCACCGTACTCGTTCAGATCTACCAAATCGTACTCTTCCGGTGCATCCTCTTCACTTTTCGCACTATAGTAAGGCGTATAAGTGAATTGAACTTCGCACTCATGTGCGAAAACCTCGTTACAGCGTTGACACTCTAAATCGACTTCGATGTTAGCTTTACCAGAGATAACAACGAGTCGCTGTTCATCCAACCCGAATGACAATGACACTTGAGCGTCGCGTTTAACGCCTTCGACCGATTCCTCTAAGCGCTTGAAAAGACTAGCCTGAATGATGCCATTGTAGTCCAATCTTTTCTGAGCCGCTTTCGCCGGATCAACCGTTCGCGGTATTTTTACCTTTTGCATAGGGCGCGAATATTATCTTCCAAAACGTGTTTAGTCAAAGAAAAAGGGGAAAAAGTTGTACTTTTTTTGCCTTTCAATAGAGAACTGGATTCAACACAAGTATTCTTTATCAATCAAGCATCAAACCCTGTCGGAATTGTAAAGTAAAATGCCGAAATACCAACTTGTTTTAGCCTCGACCTCCCCTTATCGTCAGCAAATTCTGACTAAGCTGGATTTGCCTTTCATCACCGCGTCACCCGATTGCGATGAAACACCATTAGTAAATGAAGCACCTCAGGCACTGGTGGCTCGTCTTGCCGAAGCCAAAGCTCGTTCTTGCCGCCTATCGCGCCCCAGTTTAGTGATCGGCTCAGATCAGGTGTGTGTGATTGACGGTCAGATCGTCGGCAAACCTCATACCCGCGAGAAGGCGATCGCTCAATTGACCCGCCAGAGTGGCAAGACGATCACTTTCTATACCGGGCTGGCATTACACAACACGCATAGTGGGAACACCGAAGTCGCAGTGGAACCGTTTCATGTTCATTTCCGTTCACTGACTCAACAGCAAATTGAAGCTTATGTAGACAAAGAAATGCCACTGAACTGCGCAGGTAGCTTTAAAAGTGAAGGTTTGGGGATTGCGTTGTTTGACCGGCTCGAAGGACGCGATCCGAACACGCTGATCGGATTGCCACTGATCACCCTGATCGACATGCTGGAACGGCAACACGTTCCGGTGTTGGGCGAAGGATAACAAGTGGCATCAAAAGCGGCAGCACACGCCTGCCGCTTGGTTGTTATTTGCTGTTACGCAGCCCAGTCAGCACTTTTTCAAGTTTTGGCTCCATTGGTGCGTTAATCTCCATCGCTTGTTCGGTTTTCGGATGAACAAAACGGATATTGGCCGCATGCAAGAACAAGCGATCCAGACCGAACTGACCGGTATACGCATCAAAACGGCGATCGCCATAGCGATCATCCCAGGCAATTGGATGCCCGGTATATTGGCTGTGCACCCGGATCTGGTGCGTTCGTCCGGTGATCGGGCTCGCCTGTACTAACGTGGCTTGCGCGAACTGCTCGAGAATCTTAAATCGCGTCTCTGAAGGCTTTCCATTCGGGTTCACCCGGACAATACTGTTAACGTCGTTTTTCAGCAGCGGGGCATTCACCACTTTGCAACTTTTCTTCCACTGCCCCATTACCAGTGCAAAATAATACTTCTGCACGGTTTTCTCACGAAACTGTGCCTGAAGATGGCGCAACGCGGAGCGCTTTTTGGCCACCAGCAAAATGCCTGAGGTGTCGCGGTCAATACGGTGGACCAGCTCCAAAAAACGCGCGTCCGGACGCAGGGCCCTCAGGGCTTCAATCGCACCGAACTTGAGTCCGCTGCCACCATGTACCGCAGTACCCGATGGTTTATTCAGGATCAGCATGTGTTCATCTTCATAAATCACGTGCTGCTCAAGCTCTGCCACCAAGTTGAGTTTGGTGCTCGGCAGATTGTCTTCCTGAGCCGCTTCTAAAGTGACAGGTGGAATTCGTACCACATCCCCGGCTTTCAGCTTATATTCAGCCTTGATGCGTTTTTTGTTCACCCGCACTTCACCCTTACGCACGATGCGATAAATCATGCTTTTCGGTAAGTTTTTTAATTGGTTGCGCAGAAAGTTATCGATGCGCTGACCCGCCATGTCGTCGTCAATATCGACCAACTGGACTTTTGTTCTGATTTCGCTCATTTCGCTATTGTATCACTCAAAGATGCTCAATTTCACATTTTCTATGAAATTAAAATTGCGGTTTAGCGGGCGCTTTTATGACGAACAACACAGTCATAGCTGGACTGTGGATAACAAAGCAGCAAACGGTTACGAAATATCGTTTTGTGGTGATAAATACCCAATTAAACAGCAAGTTAAACGTTAGCCTGAGGAGAAAAAGTCGTTTTTTTTCGCCTGTTTATAACAAAGCAGATTGCTGTGTTCACCACGCGCTGCTATAGTTCACAGCTGTGAAAAGTGTTCCGGTTGTATTTTGTACATTAATCGTACACTTTTACTAAGTAATTGAGTAGATAGCTCGATGATGAGGTGCTGCATATGGCGTAAGACACCATCACGTTGAGCTCATCTTGCTGCCCTACTCATCGTCATTCATGCTGAGTATTTACCGCCACTGCGGATCACAGGCTCGCATTTTGAAGCTTGTGATGACTGACGTGCCCGAGAGCATCCCTCCAGCCGGGAGGCTGCACCGATAAAGCCATGGGATCCGGCACCATGAGAACGACTTCAGCGGCAAGAAAAAAATCAAAACGAAGAAATACATAACGAGATTCACAATGAAAAGAATGTTAATTAACGGAACTCAGAAAGAAGAGTTGCGTGTCGCTTTGGTCGATGGCCAGCGACTGTTCGATTTAGATATCGAAAGTCCGGGTCACGAATCGAAAAAAGCGAATATCTACAAAGGACGTATCACCCGCATCGAACCAAGCCTGGAAGCAGCTTTTGTTGACTACGGTGCAGAGCGACACGGATTCCTCCCACTTAAAGAAATTGCCCGCGAATACTTCCCCGAAGGTTATACCTACCAAGGCCGTCCAAGCATAAAAGAAGTGCTGACAGAAGGTCAGGAAGTGATCGTTCAGGTAGAAAAAGAGGAACGCGGCAGCAAAGGTGCTGCGCTGACCACTTTTATTTCTCTGGCGGGCAGTTATCTGGTTCTGATGCCAAACAACCCTCGTGCTGGTGGGATTTCTCGCCGCATCGAAGGTGATGAGCGCACCGAACTGAAAGCAGCTCTCAGCACGCTTGAAGTCCCTCAGGGTATGGGCCTTATCGTCCGTACTGCCGGGGTTGGCAAAAGTGCCGAAGAGCTAGGGTGGGACTTGAATGTATTGCTTGATTACTGGCAAGCGGTCAAAGGCGTAGCCGACGGTCATCCGGCACCGGTTCTGATTCACCAGGAAACTGATGTTCTGTTCCGGGCGATTCGTGACTATTTGCGTCGCGATATCGGTGAAATCCTGATCGACAGCAATACCGTTTTTGAACGTGCGAAAGAGCACATCAAACGCGTTCGCCCTGATTTTGAAAATCGAGTTAAGAAGTACCCTGGTGAAGTACCACTATTCAGTCATTACCAGATCGAAAGTCAAATCGAATCAGCGTTTCAACGCGAAGTACGTCTGCCATCCGGTGGTTCTATCGTTATCGACCCAACCGAAGCACTGACATCGATTGATATCAACTCCGCGCGTGCCACTAAAGGCGGTGATATCGAAGAAACAGCGCTGAATACCAACCTAGAAGCTGCGGATGAAATTGCTCGTCAATTGCGTCTGCGCGACTTGGGCGGCCTGGTAGTGATCGACTTTATCGATATGACCCCTGTCCGCCACCAGCGCGAAGTCGAAAACCGCCTGCGTGATGCCGTTCGTCTGGATCGAGCCCGAGTACAGATCGGTCGAATCTCACGCTTTGGTCTGTTAGAGATGTCACGCCAACGCCTGAGCCCTTCACTGGCAGAAGCCAGTCATCACATTTGTCCGCGTTGTAGCGGTACTGGTGTGGTGCGAGACAATGAATCTCTGGCACTGTCTGTGTTGCGTGAAATCGAAGAAGAAGCGCTGAAAGACAACACGTCTCAGGTTCTGGCTGTGGTACCAGTGCCGATCGCCTCTTACCTGCTCAACGAAAAACGCCGTTCAGTTAACCATATTGAACGTGCTCAGGAAGTAAAAATCACTGTAGTGCCGAATTCCGATATGGAAACGCCTCACTTTGAAGTGGTTCGAATTCGTGAAGGTGAAGAGCAGGATCTGCTGTCTTACCTGATTCCTAAGAGCATGGATGCCCTAAGAGAGGCGGAGTCGAAAGAAACTGGCAACACAGCAGCAAAACCAAAACGTATTGAAGAACCAGTACTGAAAGGGTTTGCTGCGCCAACGCAATCCACGCCAACACCCGCGCCGAAACCAGCACCAGTTGCCGAGAAGAAACCTCAACCAAAAGCGAAAGCGAAGCCGGAAGAGACACAGCAGCCAGGTGTGATCAGTCGTCTGTTTAAAGCACTGGGTAGTTTCCTGTTCGGTTCTTCACAACCAGAAGAAAAACCGGAAGAGAAACAAGAAGAGAAGAAAGACAACCGCAACAATCGTCAGCGTCGTAACCGCAGCGATCAGCGTCGTCGTAATAACCGCGACAACCGAGACAATCGCGATAGCCGTGATGGTAACCGTGACAATCGTGACAACCGCGATAAGAACAAACGCAAGCCAAAACGTGAAGAGCAGGACAACATCGTCGAAGCGAAACCGGTTCAGGAACGCAAGAAAGACACGCGTAAACCGAAACAGGATCGCCGTAAACAACGTGATCGCGATGAAGCCAAACCAAACAAACTGGCGGAACAAGGTCAGAAGTTGGCAGCGGATGCGCAAGCCGAGAAAAAAGATCCTCGTTCTGAGCGTGCGGAAGAAAAGGCAGCCAAGGTCAAAGAGCGTCGTCAGCGTCGTAAACTGACCAAGCAGGTACGCGTTAAAGACCAGCAAGAGCAGGCGGAAACGGCTGAAGAAGTGAAACAGGTTCAAGCACAAGCAGTGGCTGAAGTGGCCGAACAAACGACCACGGAAACTGCGGCTGAAGAAGGTGAAGGTAAGCAACGTCGCAACCGTCGTTCTCCACGTCATCTGCGTGCCAGTGGCCAACGTCGTCGTCGTGGTCGTGACCGTCGCCCTAACCCATTCCGCCTGCGCAAAGGTGGGGTTGCCTCTCCAGAGATGGCTATGGGTAAAGTGATGCCACGCTACGATCTGGTGCAAAAACCAAAACGCGATGAGAAAGCGACGCCAAAAGCTGAGTCAATCACAACACCGGCATTGGGTGGCGTTGCCTGCCCAGAAATGGCGATGGGTAAAGTGATCGTCCGCCGAGTGGAAGAGTTCGCCCCAGTAGTCGAAGCGCCAGTTACAGCCAGCGTCGAAGCCGACGTGGCGCCGCAAGCTGCACCGGTCGTTGAAGCCCCGATTGTGGACACTGCGTCAGCCGTACCAAATGAAGCTCCGGCTGACGTTGTTGTAGAAACAGACACGGCCACAGCACCGAAGGTGGCGGCTGTAGAACCAGAAGCGAGTGCTGATAAGGCTCCTGTTGTGACGGCAAAACCTATCGTCAACGAACCTGTCGCCAAGAAAGCAGCAACGGCTCTGGTTAAAGGGCACGCCGCGTCACCAATGGCTAAAGCGCCAGGTACCAGTGAATTGCGCGCCATCGACATTGTCGCTGCGCCACTGCGCAGCGAGCGTTATCAACCTCGGGGGGCCGGCAGTCAGGCGGCTCGCAACCAGGCTGGTGCCGTAATGACCAAGCCTCAGGTGTAATCACCTCCTCAAAGCCCGCTACACAGCGGGCTTTTTCATTCAATCGGGCCAAACAAAGCGCCGGTTCTCCGGTTATTTATTGAACTCAATCACAGTTTTCGGTAGCATTCCCCGACTCACCGTGCCCGGCTCTGGCCAGCTGCTCTTTTAAGTGTTCACTTTTGCTCAGCGGCAGGAAGCCCTTCACGGTCAACATTCACCAATATGAGCAAAGAACTGAGCAAACATGTTCGAATTCCCACAATTTTCCAAGCACTCTGTCAAAAATGACGTTTTGTCGGGCCTGACTGTCGCGCTGGCACTGGTGCCAGAAGCTGTCGCGTTCGCCTTTGTTGCGGGCGTTGACCCGATGGTTGGTCTGTACGCAGCCTTTATTGTCGGCCTGGTTACCTCTGTTTTCGGTGGTCGTCCAGGCATGATCTCCGGCGCGACCGGAGCGATGGCCGTGGTCATGGTCAGCTTGGTGGCCACACATGGCGTCCAGTATTTGTTTGCCGCCATTCTGTTGGCTGGTGCCTTGCAGATCACCGCAGGTCTGTTCAAACTCGGCAAATTCATTCGCATGGTTCCCCATCCGGTAATGATAGGGTTCGTGAACGGGCTGGCAATCGTGATTTTCCTGGCGCAACTCGGTCAATTTAAAGCTCCGGATCTGAGCGGCGCTCTGACCTGGTTGCCAGGCGACCAAATGATGCTGATGCTCGGCTTGGTTGCACTCACTATGGCAATCATCCATTTCTTGCCAAAACTGACTACAGCGGTACCTTCATCACTGGTGGCCATCGTGTCTGTGACGTTGCTGGTGCAAGGTCTGGGACTGGAGACTCGCACCGTGGTTGACTTCCTGCGTACCATGTCTGGCGATGCGGCCGCTACACTGGCTGGCACACTACCAACGTTTGCGTTGCCGAGTGTACCGATGACACTGGAAACGCTGCAAATTATTCTACCGTACGCCGTGATACTCGCCGCCATTGGTCTGATTGAATCGCTGCTTACTCTGACCGTACTGGACGAAATGACCAACACCCGTGGTCAGTCCAATCGCGAATGCGTTGGTCAGGGTCTGGCAAACGTCACCTGTTCAATGTTTGGTGCTATGGGTGGTTGTGCCATGATTGGCCAATCGATGATCAACGTGAACTCTGGCGGTCGTGGCCGCCTGTCAGGCATTGTTGCCGCCGTTATGTTGCTGGTGTTTATCCTGTTCGCATCGTCATTGATCGAAATGATCCCGCTGGCGGCACTGGTTGGGGTGATGTTCATGGTTGTCATCGGTACGTTTGAATGGGCAACCTTCAAACTGGCACGCCGCGTACCAAAACAGGACTTCTTTGTTATCGTGCTGGTGACCGTCGTGACGGTCATGACTGATCTGGCCGTCGCGGTCGCGGTCGGGGTGATCGCCTCGGCGCTGATGTTTGCCTGGGAACATGCCAAACACATCTACGCCAGCAGTCGCATCAACGACGAAGGCTCTAAAGAGTACCACATCAACGGCCCGATCTTTTTCGGTTCAGCCGCCAACTTCCTGGAGCTGTTTGACGCGCAAAATGATCCACAGGATGTGATTGTCGACTTTGCCAACTCTCGCGTTACCGACCACTCAGCGATTGAAGCGATCGAAACCGTTGCAGAGCGTTACGCTGCTGTAGGTAAAACGCTGCACCTGCGCCATCTGAGTCAGGATTGCCGTGCGCTGCTGCACAAAGCAGGCAGTCTGGTCGAAATTAACGTCAAAGAGGATCCGAGCTATAAAGTCGCCACCGACATATTGGCCGGTTAACCCTCACCACCACGTTAAAAGCCTCCACATCGGAGGCTTTTTTATTTAACTTGCTGATTAGGCGACTCTTTCATAGCATGGTGACTTATTGCTCACTGCGGATAGATAATCATGACATGGATTTTGTTTACGCTGCTGGCTGCTTTTATGCAGTCGTGGCGCAATGCCTTTCAAAGTCGCCTCTCTTCTGACGTTAAAACCACAGGTGTCACTCTGGCACGCTTTCTCTGGGCTGGCCCTATTGCCGCACTGTATCTGCTGGTTCTGTATCAGATCGAGCCGACAGCATGGCCGGAGTTCAATCTGCGTTTTAGCGGCTTTATTCTTGGCGCCGTGCTGATGCAAATTATTGCTACCGCGCTGATGGTCACACTATTCAAGTTCAACAACTATGCAGTCGGTGCGGGGCTGGCCAAAAGTGAAGCCCTGGTTGCGGCGATTCTCGGCATGCTGTTTTTCGGTACCCAACTGACCACGCTGGGCTGGCTTGGCGTGCTGATCGGCGGCGTTGGCGTCTTTTTGATGAGTTCTCAAGGTCACTATCGCCACATATCGCTGTCGACGGTACTGATTGGACTTGGCTGTGGCAGTGCGTTTGCATTGACGTCTCTGTGGGTTCGAGAAGCCAGCTTGGCATTAGGGCTGTCTTTTCCACACAGCGCCGCTTGGGTGCTATTGCTGGTGATTTCACTGCAAACGTTTGTGTTACTCGTATATTTATTGATGACCGACCCGCCGACGCTCAAAGTATTGTGGTCAAAACCGCGTCTCACGCTACTCACCAGCGCCTGCAGTTGCATTGGTTCTATTGGCTGGTTCAGCGCGATGTCGTTACAGGCCGTGCCGTATGTAAAAACTCTGGGTCAGGTCGAGGTGTTCTTTACCATGTTGATCTCTATTTTCTGGCTGCGTCAGCGCGTACGAATTCGAGATGGGCTGGGACTGCTCCTGATCGCCTTGGCGGCGATTCTGGTCATGTGGGTATAAAAAAGCCCCGGCCAATCGGCCGGGGCTGAACTTTTCCCGATGTACTGAGATGATTCGCTCTAGCGAAAACCCATCTCAGGCAGCCAATTACGCGTTCGCTTTGGCTTTCTTCGCTTTAGGAGCGGCTTTCGCTGCTTCCTGATCCGCTTTTTTCTTGATAACTGTGGTGCCTTCGAAAGTGTCTCCTTCAACGAACGCTTTACCGTAGTAAGACGCTGTCAGCACATCTTTCAGCTCACTGATCAGTGGGTAGCGTGGGTTTGCACCGGTACATTGGTCATCGAACGCTTCAACCGCCAGCTCATCCAGTTTCGCCAGGAAGTCAGACTCCGCAACACCCGCCGCCTGAATTGACATTGGAATATCCAGATCCACTTTCAGTTCATCCAACCAAGCCAGCAGACGCTCAATCTTCTGCGCAGTGCGGTCACCCGCCTGGCTCAGACCCAGATGGTCAGCCACTTCCGCGTAACGACGACGGGCTTGTGGGCGGTCATATTGCGAGAACGCAGTTTGCTTAGTTGGGTTGTCGTTGGCGTTGTAACGAACCACGTTAGAGATAAGCAACGCGTTGGCCAAACCGTGAGGCAGGTGGAACTCAGCGCCGATTTTGTGCGCCATGGAGTGGCACACACCTAGGAACGCGTTGGCAAACGCGATACCAGCAATGGTCGCAGCATTGTGCACTTTCTCACGTGCGATTGGGTCGTTAGCACCGTTCGCGTAACTTGATGGCAGGTACTCTTTAAGCATCTTCAGAGCTTGCAGTGCCTGACCATCTGAGTATTCGTTCGCCAGAACCGACACGTAAGCTTCCAGAGCGTGAGTAACCGCATCGTAACCACCGAAGGCAGTCAGAGACTTAGGCATGTTCATCACCAGGTTCGCATCCACGATGGCCATGTTAGGCGTTAGCTCGTAGTCTGCCAGCGGGTATTTCGCGCCAGTTTTATCATCGGTAACGACAGCAAACGGAGTCACTTCCGAACCGGTACCGGAAGTGGTTGTGATACATACCAGCTCCGCTTTCTGACCCATTTTAGGGAACTTGTAGATACGTTTACGGATGTCCATAAAGCGCATCGCCAGTTCTTCGAAGTGGGTCTCTGGGTGTTCGTACATCACCCACATGATTTTCGCTGCGTCCATTGGTGAACCACCACCCAGTGCCAGAATCACATCTGGCTGGAAGCTGCTCATCGCTTCAGCGCCTTTCTTAACCACAGACAGCGTTGGATCCGCTTCTACGTCGAAGAAAGTTTGCACTTCCATACCCTGAGCTTTCAGCAGTTGTACTACATCGTCTGCATAACCGTTGTTGAATAGGAAACGGTCAGTGACCAGGAACGCGCGTTTTTTGCCTTCCAGGTCGCTCAGTGCGATTGGCAGGCTGCCACGACGGAAGTAGATTGACTTAGGTAGTTTGTGCCACAACATGTTTTCAGCTCGTTTCGCTACAGTTTTCTTGTTGATCAGGTGCTTAGGACCTACGTTCTCAGAGATAGAGTTCCCCCCCCAAGAGCCACAACCCAGAGTCAGAGACGGCGCAACGTTGAAGTTGTACAGGTCACCGATACCACCGTGAGTGGTTGGGATGTTGATCAGAATACGTGCCGTTTTCAGTTTGTCACCAAAGTAACGGATACGGTCTGCGTTGACGTCCTGATTGGTGTAAAGACCAGAGGTGTGACCGATACCGCCGATTTCAACCATGGTCACCGCTTGTGCTACCGCATCTTCAAAATCGTCAGCACGGAACAGACCCAGAGTCGGAGACAGTTTTTCGTGCGCGAATTCATCATCGTACGACACTTTCCCCAGACCTTCACCGACCAGTACTTTCGTGTCTGCAGGCACGTTAACACCCGCCATATCTGCGATTTTCGCTGCTGGCTGACCTACAATTTTTGCGTTCAGAGCGCCATCAATCAGTAACACTTTACGCACTTTTTCTGCTTCTGCTTTGCTCAGTACGTAGGCTTTGTGAGAAGCAAAACGCGCCTTCACTTCATCGTAAACCGCGTCAACCACAATAGCGGCCTGTTCAGAAGCACACACTACGCCGTTGTCGAACGTTTTAGACATCAGAATAGACGCAACCGCTCGCTTGATGTCCGCAGTTTCGTCAATCACGACAGGCACGTTACCCGCACCGACACCGATCGCTGGCTTACCTGAAGAGTATGCTGCTTTCACCATGCCAGGACCACCGGTTGCCAGGATCAGCGCGATACCTTCATGTTTCATCAAAGCGTTAGACAGCTCTACAGATGGCTGGTCGATCCAGCCGATGATGTCTTTTGGTGCACCGGCAGCCACAGCGGCGTCCAGAACCAGTTTTGCTGCATCATTGGTTGAATTCTTTGCACGAGGGTGTGGCGAGAAGATGATGCCGTTACGAGTCTTCAGAGAGATCAGAGATTTGAAGATCGCAGTTGATGTTGGGTTAGTGGTTGGTACGATACCGCAGATGATGCCAACCGGCTCTGCGATAGTCATGGTACCCAGGTTATCGTCTTCTTCCAGAACACCACAGGTCTTTTCATCTTTGTATTTGTTGTAGATAAACTCAGAGGCAAAGTGGTTCTTAATCACTTTATCTTCAACAATACCCATGCCAGATTCTTCAACCGCTTGCTGCGCTAAAGGAATACGAGCCTGGTTCGCGGCCAGAGACGCAGCACGGAAGATTTTGTCTACTTGCTCCTGAGAGTAAGTCGCAAATTCTTCTTGCGCTTTTTTCACGCGGGCAACCAGAGCATCAAGTTCAGCCAGATTAGTAACAGGCATAGTGAATCTCCTAAAATTAACAAATATTAAAAACTTTTTAGTAAGGCCGCTGTTGTAAAAGAATCTCCGCTCATCAGTGACTTATAACAACAACACTCTTAGTAAATTGCTTTCAGAACTGAGTATAATATTTCATAGTGTGAAAAAAATTGACTCAGATCAGTTCTCACTTTCTAAATACCTACAAAGTGGTGTGCAAGTAAAACAAAAACAATTAAGGCACTGATTTTAAATAAAATAAAACCAGCAAAAGAATGAACAAAAAAGCCACAAATAAATTCAAAAATCTTCAAAAGTTACAAAAGCCTGTAAAAAAATTTCATTTTTGAACAAACAGGCACCTGTGTACCTCGTTTAATGTGCTACTGACAGTATATCCAAACGCTATCATCCCCGTGAAAATCTGCTCAGTTTTTATCAGAAATGTGCGAATGTTAACGTTTGTATAAAAAACCACTTTTATTACGCCTTAATTACGTAACAGATCGCCTCAAAGTTGTTTACGTTTCTGTTAATAATTAGTTTTTCTCACGGATGAAGTGGTCTGGGCCTTAGTTTTTTTCATTCGTCGTGCCAGGCAAGTTGCAATACATTATGGCTGCCTTGTTCTGTTCCCTGAGACTTCATAAGAGATACACGCCATGCAATCGCTTGAAATCGCTATTTTCCTGCAGTTTTTCCTCGGACTGGTCGCCGCGGTGAACCCAGTGGGTATTATGCCGGTGTTTGTGTCACTGACCGGCCACATGACGCCGGAAGAAAAAAACAAAACCGCCCTGACCGCTAATATCGCAGTCGCGATTATCCTGACGGTATCACTGCTGGCTGGGCAGATGTTGTTGGATATGTTCAGTATTTCTCTGGACTCGTTCCGCGTAGCTGGCGGCCTACTGCTGTTGAGTATCGCGTTTTCAATGATGAGCGGTAAGCTAGGTGAAGATAAACAGAATAAACAGGAAAAGTCGGAATACGTCAGCCGCGAACAAATCGGGGTTGTGCCGCTTGCGATGCCGTTGATGGCCGGCCCGGGTGCCATCAGTTCGACCATCGTTTATGGTGCCCGCTACCCTAGTATGCTGGATACCGTAGGCATCAGTGCCACGATCGCGTTGTTCTCGCTCTGCTCCTGGTTTTTGTTTCGTTCCGCGCCACTGATTGTGCATTTTCTGGGTCAGACCGGCATCAACGTCATCACGCGGATTATGGGCCTGATTCTTGGGGCTCTCGGGATCGAGTTTATCGCCAACGGATTACGTAACCTGTTTCCGGGATTAGCCTGATTTATGGTTTAACGGTATGATATTGCTACGTTGAACCCTGTTAGCAATATCATGCCAGAGCATATTCTTAAACACCGTCTCTATGTCATCATTTTCGGTACCCATACCCGGGCGGGTAAGATTTTCGATCTTGCACTGATCACCGCGATTTTCTCTTCTTTAGTCGTCCTGGTGCTCGAATCGATTCCAGAAATCAAAGCCGAATGGGCCACTACCCTGCGTCTGTTTGAATATGGCTTCACAGCCCTGTTCACCATCGAATATCTGCTGCGGCTGTACTGCTCCCCCAAACCCGCAGCCTATGCCAAAAGCTTTTACGGCGTGGTCGACTTGCTGGCCATCTTGCCAACTTACCTGTCGATTTTCTTTCCTTCCGCCTCGTTCATGGGGGTTATCCGTCTGCTGCGTGTCATGCGCATCTTCCGCATCCTTAAACTGGTGCGTTACCTGCAAGATTCAAATCTGCTGATGCGTTCGCTTTTGATGGCCCGGCGTAAAATCTTCATTTTCTTCACCACGGTCGCCATTCTGGTCACCATCTTCGGTGCGTTAATTTACGTTATTGAAGGACCGGAAAACGGCTTTACCAGTATTCCTCAGAGTATTTACTGGGCGATTGTGACGATCACCACCGTCGGATACGGTGATCTGGTACCTCAAACCGCGTGGGGGAAAGGGATTGCCTCGCTGACTATGTTGCTCGGTTATTCGATTCTGGCGGTGCCGACCGGCATTATCACCGCGGAGCTGAATCAGGAAATGAACTCGCACCGCACGCTGGTCAAATGCCCGAACTGCTCACGCGCCGGACATGAACCCGATGCCATGCACTGTAAACATTGTGGCAGTCAGTTAGCGGACCCTGACAAGCGGGTAGTCGCGACTGCTTGTGAATAGTTCAAATCAACGGCATAAAAAAAGCACCTCAATCGAGGTGCTTTTTTCTTGCGTCCGGCGCTTACTGTTTTTCAGCCAGGATAATCCGCAAAGTACGACGTAGCGGTTCTGCTGCGCCCCACAACAGCTGGTCACCCACCGTGAAGGCGTTGAGGAAATCATCTCCCATCGACATTTTACGCAGACGTCCCACCGGAACCGACAGCGTACCAGTCACTTTCGCTGGCGTCAGCTCCTGAGCGGTAATATCACGATCGTTCGGGATCACTTTCACCCAGTCGTTGTGCGTGGCGATCATCTCTTCAATCTCATCCATCGGCACATTTTGTTTTAGCTTGATGGTCAGCGCCTGAGCGTGACATCGCATCGCACCGATACGCACACAAGTGCCATCAATTGGTACCGGCGCATCCTGTAAGCCCAGGATCTTGTTCGCTTCCACGCCGGCTTTCCACTCTTCCTTGCTTTGGCCATTGTCACGTTTCACATCAATCCAAGGGATCAGAGAGCCGGCCAACGGCACACCAAACTGATCGGTTGGGAAGGATGACGAACGAATCGTGTCAGCGACTTTCTTATCAATGTCCAGAATAGAGCTTGCCGGGTTGGCCAGCTCTGAGCTGACAGCGTCGTTGATCACACCCATTTGCGAAATCAATTCGCGCATGTTCTTCGCGCCAGCGCCGGAAGCGGCTTGATACGTCATCGCGCTCATCCATTCCACCAGGCCTTTTTCATACAGGCCGCCCAACGCCATCAGCATCAGACTGACCGTACAGTTACCACCGACAAAGGTGTTGGTTCCGGCGTGGATCCCCTGCTGGATTTGTGTCAGGTTGACCGGATCCAGGGTAATGATGGAGTCTTCTGCCATACGAAGCGTGGATGCAGCGTCAATCCAGTAGCCTTTCCAGCCAGCCTGACGCAGCATTGGGTAAACTTTTTCGGTGTATCCGCCACCCTGACAGGTGATGATGGCATCGAGTTGTTTCAGTGCGTCGATATCGAACGCATCCTGAAGTAAACCCGTTTCGCTTGTGCCATGCTTTGAAGGAACAGTTGGGGCAGGGATTCCCACCTGAGATGTACTGAAAAATACCGGCTCAATCAGATCGAAGTCTTTCTCTTCCACCATACGCTGCATCAGTACAGAACCGACCATGCCGCGCCAGCCAACTAAACCTACTCTCATCACTAAACTCTCCGTGTGTTGGGTAAAAATGAACGTCTTTCATCTTTCAATTTTCGCGCCCAGATCTCAAGCAATAATTTACATTAGTTGTAACTTTTTACTGGTTTCAGGGCGAATAACGATTTAAGTGCAGATAAACCATCGTTTGTTAAGCACAAACACAGCACCGTAACATTTTGTTAATCCAATTTTCAAACTGTCGCACACAAATTCCACATTACAAAACATTTCACATCATTAATATTAACAAAAAACAAAACTAAACACCAAAAAACAAAATATACACAGATACAAATCACAATAAATAACCAGACTATCGATATATTATCCTTTGTCATGTAAAGTGCTGCCGGTAGTTAATAAGGGCAATTACACTCCTTAGCTCCTAAATCTAATAAGAGGCTCTTCATGAAGCACATTTCCCCCCGTTTGCCGAGCTTATTGCAGGTCGTAATATCTTTGGGATTATTCTTGCTACTGGCGTTTTCGTTCACCGCCAAGCTCAATTTACCGATCCAGCTGGCACTGTATATCGGCTGGTTCATTATTATGGTGCTGGGCATCCGCCTGGGTCACAAATACAAAGATCTCGAGCAAGCCGCTCTGGGCGGTATTTCTAACGGATTGGGCGCCGTGCTGATCCTGCTGGCTGTCGGCGCATTAGTCGGTACCTGGATCTCTGGTGGTATCGTCCCGACCATCATTTACTATGGTCTGAAAGCCATCCACCCGTCCATTTTCCTTCTGGCAACGATGATCATCTGTTCTCTGACCGCACTGGCCACGGGGACATCTTGGGGTGCCGCGGGTACCGCCGGGATCGCGATGATGGGCATCGGCCAGGGCTTGGGTGTTCCTGCTCCGATCACCGCTGGTGCGGTACTGTCGGGCTGTTACTTTGGTGACAAAATGTCACCACTGTCTGATTCAGTCATCCTGGCTTCATCCATGTCTAACGTCGAAGTCGTGGAGCACATCAAAGGCATGTTGCCAATCGCACTGATCAGCTATGTGATCACCGGCATCATGTTCACCGCGTTCGGTTTCCACTACGCGGGTAAAGTCGATATGTCTCAGGTGCAGGGCGTTATTGAAGCGATGGAAACACAGTTTTACATCACACCATATTCGTTTGTGCCGGTGATGATCGTTCTTGGCTTACTGGCCATGCGCATGCCGTCGTTCCCAGTGATCAGTTTCGGTTCCCTGTTGGGTATTGTCTGGGCGGTGATGATTCAGGATGTCGACTTCCTGCAAGCGTTCAATACCGCGTGGGCACCGTTTAACATTCAGTCCGGTGTTGACTTTATTGACGCCATTCTCAATCGCGGTGGGATGTCTTCCATGCTGGGTTCGGTCGCAGTGATTGTCTTTGGTCTGGGTTTTGGTGGTCTGCTGGACAGAGTGGGCGTGCTGGAAACCATCGCTAAGCTGTTTGAACGCCGCGTGACCAGCCCGGGGTCACTGGCCACCAGCACTATCGGTACCGCCTTTATGGGCAACGTGTTCGGTTCCGCTATGTACGTATCACTGATCCTGACGCCAAAAATCTGTGCAAAAAATTACGATCGCCTGGGCTACAAACGTAAGAACCTGTCCCGAAACGCTGAGTTTGGCGGTACCCTAACCTCAGGTATGGTACCGTGGAGCGATAACGGTATTTACATGGCCAGCATTTTGGGTGTCGCCACCTTGTCTTATGCGCCATTTATGTGGTTGAGCTTCGTCTGCATTATCGTCACCATTTTCACCTCTTACATGGGTTGGTTTGTCGATAAATGTGAGCCGACGGCGGAACCTATCGAAGGGGAAGAAACGGCCTTAGAACGCCAGTCTGCCTGATCGGAATTCCCATCATGAAGAGCGCCTTTACGGCGCTCTTTTTGTTTCGTTAGATGGCGATACTCACATTGAGTAATGTGCGGACTCACTCGGAATGAAGACATCCGCCGCCTCAGGTGGCTTTGTGTGCCGCAATGTAAGATTGCGCTTCCCCAATGGCGCGGCGCAGACTTTCCGCCAGATGATCGAGTTCTTCGCGCGTGAGTCGCTCTCCCTGCTTGAGTTTCGTTTCCGCAATCAAAGCCGCATCACGCAGTATGTCAGCACCGAGATTGGAGGCCACGCCTTTGAGACTGTGCGCTTTGCGCATGGCACTGTCTGGGTCCACATTAATCAGAGAACGCAGCGCCTCGACATCATCGTAATGATCCTGAACAAACACTTGCAGTAGCAGATTCACCGACTCCTGATCCCCGCTGAGGGAATCGAGCATGTGTTCAAAACGAATTTGTTGCTGTGGTTCAGACGAAACTGCGCCGTCTTTTTTCTCCATAGGCAAGTCAGAGAGTTGTTCCGGTTCTTCACATTTGCCTGCCAGAGGAGGGCCTGCCATGGTTTCATTGTCCAATCGCGAAACCACAGCGAGAATCGCAGCGACAAACACAAAGCCGATCAGGACCAAAAACATCAGGTGTAATGACAGCAAGCGATGATGTTGATTTTCCAGTGTGAGAATTTCTGCATGAATAGGATGATTAAGCAGTTGATCGACCACGTGGCTGCCTTTGGCGTAATCGCCGAGAATGGTGGCCGCCTGAGCGAGGGTTTGTTGCAGCTCTTTCTGTTGTGACCCCGGAAGCTGGTAAGAGAGTGCCAACAAACGATCCAGATCCCGGTATGCTTCCGAATGGCTGTCGATACTGACAAACATGGCATCAAAAACATAGGCACTCAAACGATAATACGCACCGCTCAATTGAGGAACCTCAGCGTACTTCACTCGCAATGCTTTCAATGTATCGGCTAACGCCAGTAACTCCGTTTCGCTGCTGATAAAAGAGCGCCCCAGATCCAGAAACCGCTGCGTCAAATAGATCAACTGGCTGACGTCAGGGGCAAACATCCCACTGCTCTCCTGCGCTTCCAGATTTAACTTGAGTGAGTACAGCAACTGAACTTTGAGTTCCAGCTCACTCAGACCGCGGGCGCGATAGGACGTATCGTAATACAGAGAACGGGTGATGGATTCAACACTGTGACTGAGCTCTTCAATGGAAGTCATGGTTCTGACCAGCGTACGATCGTTAAACAGCACCAGCGAGCTGAGCGCTAACCACAAGATAGCCAATAACCAAATCAGCCGGCGCTGACGTATTCTTCCTTCCATGACACCGCTCAAAATGCTCCGTACGTCATTCCAGTATAAACAGTAGGCAGCCAGTCACGCATAACCGTGACCTCAATTCTGTGAAGCGCTAGGTAATTTATTCCGGCCAAAACAAAACAGAGAGCCGCCGGGGCTCTCTGTGGAAAGATTATTTTCGTGTGAGCTGATCACGCAGGTTAGGCGGTGTGCCTTTGATGGTCAGCGTATCGGTTTCTGGATCATAAAAGACGCGCTCTCCCAGCAACAAGCTGTCAAAGCTGACATTCAAACCACCTCCTGCACCAACATATTTGGTCAGTTTCCGCACCGTGGAGCGATCAGCCGGGAAACTCTCTTCCAGCTCATAACCATGTTCTTGGGTGTAATCGAGGAAACTGGTGCCGTCCTGGCTCGGGGGCAGCTCACCGGAGAGCTCTTGCAACTGCACTTCGTCACCTGCTTTGATCTGCTCATTGCAGTAGTCGTACACCTGTTTTTTGTAGCTGACGGCTTCGTCTTTCTCCAGCTTAGAATCTGAGACAAAATCTTCCACTGCCTGCATCAGTACCAGGTTTTGCTGTTTGGTATCGAGACCAACATCGGCTTGTAAAAAATCGAGGAAGAAGTCAGCAACTTTGCGCCCTACCCGGCCTTTGATGTACGTCAAATAGCGATTGGAATCGGAGTCGGCTTCATAGGTCGACAAATCAATGCGCGCCGCAATGTCCATTTTGCTCAGATCCAAGTAATCCGTGGCGCTGATTTCCAGCCCTTCCGTCACTTTCAGGCTCTGATTGGATGGCAAAATCGCAATGAACAGGTAGTCAGTCGCCAGACTCTGATATTCCGCTAACACCAAAATGCCTTCATCGGCAAACGGGTATTTAGCCAGTTCATTTTTCAGTCGGTTGGCGCTGATTTGTGAGAAGTCATAGAAATTTCTGTCACCACGACGAAGTTCTTGCAACCATGACTGGAACTCGCTGTCAGACTGGAAAGAACCGAAGCCTTTACCGCCTTTTGAGTTAAAAACCCGATGCAGTTCAGCCACTAAGTTTTCGCTGGACGCATCATTGGCAAGCGCATCTGCACGGAAGTTCACTTCCAGCTCGTCCTGATCGTTTTTTCTGAGCTGGTGTAAGATTACGTTGGAAAGGTGAAGACTCATAAGAATTTATCGTCGTTCTAGGTTTCAGTTGTACGGCATTGTAGGTTATCATAAGCCGCTTTTACTATCATCATTAGAGTCTTTATGCCGATTACATCTAAATACAGCGACGAACAAGTTGAAAAAATCCTGACCGAAGTGGCTGCAGTGCTGGACAAACACAATGCCTCAGCGGAACTTTCTCTGATGATTGTGGGAAATATCGCTACCAATGTCTTAAATCAAAGTGTTGCCCCTTCACAACGCAAGGCGATTGCTGAAAAATTTGCTCAAGCGCTGGTTTCCTCTGTCGAAACTGGCTCTCACTAAACCGAAACCGGATAAAAGAACAATTCATGGTAGATAACGGAAATTCATACGGTGAACGGGTCTCTCGATTAGTTGGCTGGGGGCATTGGTTTGCCTTTTTCAACATCATCGCGGCAATGCTGATCGGTACCCGCTACATTACTCAGTCACCATGGCCGGAAACCCTGCTGGGGCAGTTTTATCTGGCTATCTCCTGGGTGGGTCACTTTGGTTTCCTCGTTTTTGCGCTCTACCTGTTGGTTCTTTTCCCGCTGACCTTTCTGGTCCCGGCGCGCAAACTCTTCCGTTTGTTGTCGGTCTGTTTCGCCACTGTCGGCCTGACACTACTGCTGATTGATACACAGGCGTATCAAACCATCAGCCTGCACTTAAACCCTGTTGTATGGGAAGTGCTGTTCAGTGACGACACCAGTTCAGTCAGTGCTGATTTGCAGCACCTATTTGTGGTGATGCCACTGATATTTCTGCTGGAACTCGGCCTGTCCGAGTGGGTGTGGCGCAAGCAGCGTAAGTTGTCACACAAACGCGTAGGCCGCCCTCTGGCGGCAGTATTCTTTGTCTCGTTTATCGGCAGTCATTTGATTTACGTTTGGGCGGATGCCTATTTCTACAATCCGGTGACTTCGCAACGCGCCAATTTCCCGCTCTCATACCCAATGACGGCTAAGTCGTTTATGGAGAAACATGGTCTGTTGGACCGTGAAGAGTACCTGAAACGTCAGGCGGAAAATGAAGGCAAGACCGCGCTGGTAAATTACCCTCTGGAGCCGATCGAATTTAACCGCCGTGCCAATCATCTCAACGTTTTGGTGGTGAGTGTCAATAATTTGCGCTCGGATGCTCTCAACGCTCAGGACATGCCGAACACTTACCAGTTTGCGCAGCAGAACCTGAACTTCAGCAACCATTTCAGTTCGAGCAATGACATGTTCGGTGTGTTTGGCCTGTTCTATGGTTTGCCAAGCAGCTATGCTGGCAGCATCAAATCTCAGGCAACCCTGCCCATTCTGATCACCACCCTTAAAGATCAGGGTTATGATTTCGGTCTGTTCAGCGGCGATAACTTCGACGATGACCTTTATGGCGAATCGGTTTTCCGCGGGCTGGACTTTACAGGCATTACCTTTAATGACAGTTCAACCCCAGACACTCAGGCCATCGAGCGCTGGGCGACCTGGGCTTCTGCGGCGAAAAAACCCTGGTTCAGTTTCCTGGAACTGACCACGGTTGACAGCTTCAAGATGAACAGTGACAGCAAAGGCGACGCGACCGCCCGTCTCAAAGCGGGCTACCAGCAATCGGTGCAAACCGCTGACACTGAGCTGGGTCAGTTGTTCGATAAAATTCAGTCACTGACTCTGAGCGATAACACCGTGGTGATTGTGACATCCAATCACGGCACGGAGTTTAATGAAACTAAGACCAATAGTTGGGGCTCAAATACCAATTACAGTCGTTATCAGTTACAGGTACCAATGATCATTCACTGGCCGGGTAAACTGGCGGCCGAATACAGCCACCGCACCAGTCATCTGGATTTATCGGTCACGCTGTTGCAAGACCTGCTTGGTGTTTCGTCCAATCCGAACGATTTCAGCAGCGGACGCAGCTTGTTTGACGAGCGCAAACGCAAATGGATTCTGGCTGGTGACACCCGTGAGCTGGCATTAATTACACCAGAAAGCACGACGGTGATTGATAAGTTTGGTAACTTCAAAGTCTACGATGAAAACTATAAACGTGAAAAAGACGAGAACCCTGCATTGACCGTCCTGATGCAAGGTTTAACCGAATTGCAGCGTTTTTACGCTAAAGACAATTAAATCAAGCTGTTAGTTTAAGAATCGTATTGACGTTGAACGAGAAAGCGATTAAATTAATCCCATCGGACTGTAGCGCAGCTTGGTAGCGCACCGTCATGGGGTGTCGGGGGTCGGAGGTTCAAATCCTCTCAGTCCGACCATACACCTAAAAAAAGAGAGCTTCGGCTCTCTTTTTTTCGTTCATCAGATGATGAAAAGTAAAATCGCTGAACAAACCGGTGGTGAGTGCTTACGCATCAAATGCCAAGTCAAAACCCACTTCACCAGAAGGAATATTGTCATTGTTGCCACGCAGTGACTGAATCATGAAATATTCTGCCGGGATACCTTTGACCGTAAGGTGAGGATGAGCAAGAAAACCAAACCGGCGATAATAGTTGGGTTCACCAATCAAAACCACGCCATCGACTCCCTGCTCTTTCAAGCATCCAAGGCCAGCACGAATCAGAGCACTTCCAATGCCCAACCCTTGCGAGTCTGGTGCTACGGACACAGGCGCTAATGCAAGCCAGTTACACGGCTGCCCATCGATCGTAATAGGTGAAAACGCGATATGGCCTATGAGCTCATCATCCGCTTCGGCAACCAGAGACAATACCAGAGCACCTTTATCACGGAGTCTCTTGATACTTAAATGTTCACTGGGCTCAGCCCCAGGAGCATGATGAGGGTGATCTTTAAACGCTGCATATGTCAGCGCGCCAATGGTTTCGTGGTCTTTCTTTTCTTCTGTTCTGATTTGCATTTTAGCTCCTACGTCGGGCGACAAAAAAGTGATAACCATATTGACCTAAATAGTTATGGTGTATGGATAACTCACGTTGGATATCTGAGAGGGCATTGGACGTAAACGGATGCTGTGACACTTTGTCAATTCGGGTTTGCAGAGGCCCGATATAGTTGTCCCAAGCATGCGAACTCAAATCAAAGTGAGTGATCATCTGAAACCCTGCCCGTTCGAATAATTGCACTCGGCTTTGAACTGTTTGCATATCAGGATAATGCTGGCTCCAGTAATCACGCACTTCTGCATCTGGGGAGTTAATACGCCAAACCAGATCGCTGATCACAAGATAGCCTTGCTCTTTCAGAACGGGCTGCCAATGACGCAATGCCTTTTCTATCCCCATAATGTAAGCACTCCCCTCTGACCAGATGACGTCAAATTGAACGTCAGAAAACGGCAAGTCGGTCATACTGGCGCAAACGCTCTGCACCGAATGTAATCCATCAGAGTGACGTAATCGCTCTTTGAGACAACTCAGGTTATAATCATCGTTATCCAATGCCGTCACCTTAAACGGAGACTGCGTAGCCAGGAGCTCAGTCGTGATACCTTTCCCACATCCAATTTCCAGTACCGAACCGGATTCAATTTTGATCGCGGCAAGTGCTTTTAACGAGTCTGACTGACTGCCAGGCCCTAACCGCTCCAGGCCTTCAAACAAATATTCAAAATCTGCCATATATTGATCGTGCATGTTCATATCCTGTGATAACCACTTCAGCCTCAACGCCTGTTTCTCACTCAGGCCTTGCTTGATCAGCCAATCAAGATGTGCGGCAGGAGCCCGCCTCTCTATCGACTGATGCCAAGGACGCATAGACCCCATTCCAAGCAGAGACGCCAGTAATTCCTTGGCTTTCTGCTTTTGCTCAATCTCTTCACCCAGCACGGTAAGCCGATTCAAGAGCAGTTCCCTATCAATTTGAGCATCAAGACACGCCTGACACTCTTTGAGCGTCAACCCAGCTGCCTGCAACTGCAACAACAGCTTCAATCGTTGCGCGTCTTGCTCGGAATAACGGCGATAGCCATTGAGCTGCCGACGGCTAGTAATGAGTCCAAGTTTCTCGTAATAAAGGAGAGTGGAGCGACTTAAGCCCACTTGTTGAGCCAGTTCAGAAATACGGTACATCAGTGTCTCCTCAGATATCGGGGGATACTGTAAAGTGTGAAGTATTAGACAGGTCAAGGCCAGTTAGGCGAAAAAACAAATATTATCGCCGGTACTTTACCGCGAAGAGATAATTCATCTTCCGCATCGTTTTTTACGTTTTATCAACGAAAGGCGTATTGCGTCATCATTGTCTTTGAAAAGACACTCATTAATACCGCGCACTCTGACAGCTTATACGACGCTAACACTCAGATGTGCGGTTATTTTTCCTTTAAAAATGGGCGTTATCTTCTAATTTCAAAACTAACCGCACATAAAACCAGCAAACAGACAACTAAGGGGTTTACAAGGCTGGGAATGCCCTTTATTATTCGCCTCAACAATGGAGAGATGGCTGAGTGGTTGAAAGCACCGGTCTTGAAAACCGGCATACGTTAATAGCGTATCTAGGGTTCAAATCCCTATCTCTCCGCCACATTTAAACCCCAGTCGCAGGACTGGGGTTTCTTCGTTTATCGCCCGCATTTTTTCTCTCGTCAGGAGATGGCTCTTAAATGTTAGGGGATGATTGAAACAGTCAGAGGTGATTGGTGGTCTCGTCATTGCCCTGGATGTAACTGCCCAGATGCACGCCAAAACGGCGCTGTTGTACCAGATCGACCAACTGATAGATGTCTGCCGGGTAAGTCCGAATGTCACTGAGCTGCTCAATACCGACCCACTCGATCCCCTGAATAAATTCCTCATCGTTGAGCCCATTAAGATTATCGGTATGCGGCGTACCGGAATAGGCCGGGATGTGATAAAAAAACTCCGCGTTGTATCGACCTGCCGTGGTTTCGAGGAACTCTCGCACACAGATCAGTTCACCGATCTCAACCTCGATGCCCGCTTCTTCCACAAACTCTCGGCGCAGACATCCCTTGGTGCTGACGTCTCCCTCTTCAAAGCCACCACCCGGTGGAATCCAGTACTCACCACTGAAATCTTTCACTTTAACCAACAGAACCGCGTTATTTTCGACCAGAATACCCGCGGCACGAATGCGATGTTGCATGTGCTCTCCTTATTCAGCGCTTGAGAACGCCGCTTCAATTAACTGCATGTGTACCGGAACCAGATCAGCGTGGCAACTTCGATATCCCCCACCCACAACACACGCCATAGGGGTTCCTTTCGTTCGCGCCAGCGCAAACATGAACGCATCACGCTGGGCAATGGCTTGCGTCGAGACCTGAAAATAGCCCAGTTCATCGTCCTGGTGAATATCGACACCGGCATCATAAATGATCAGATCCGGTTGATGCAGGTTAACCGCCATCGGCACCACAGAAGTAAAGTGACTGAGAAACGCCTCACATCCGGTTTCGCGGCTCAACGCAATGTCGATGTCCGAATCCGGCTTCCGCGCAGGAAAGTTTTTGTCGCAATGGAACGATAAGGTCACAATATCATCACGCTCAGCACACAACGTCGCGGTGCCATCGCCATGATGTACGTCACTGTCGATGATCAGGACTTTGTCAATCCCCTCCAGTTGCAGCGCCTGATGCGCAGCCAAGGCAAGATCGTTAAACAAACAAAACCCACTGCCAAAATCCCGGTGAGCATGATGATAGCCACCGCTTAAGTGAATGGCGATACCGTGCTCCACAGCCAGCCTGGCTGTCAGGCAAGTGCCTCCTGCTGATGTCAGAGTCCGGGTCATAAGCGACGGGCTCCATGGAAAACCTATTCGGCGCATTTTGGCCGCTGGCAATGTGCCCTGCGCTAAGGAGTCCACATATTCTTCGGCGTGCAGTGCTTTGATCTCCGCCAGAGTCAGCGGCTGCGGCGTGACAAATTGAAACACATCCTGCCAGGACGACTGTTGTGCACAGCGCTCAGCAATGGCCTGATACAACAAGCGGTACTTATTGATCGGATAACGGTGCTCTGGCGGTAACGGCAAGTCGGAATAAATCGAGTGGTAGACAAGTGGGATCATATACGTGACCAGTTAACAGCGATGCTGCCGATGCTAACAGATTGTCCCGAACGCGTAAAAGCGCCTACCGTAAAGGAAGTAAAGGAGAGCAAGCGCTCTCCTTTGTCGCTGAGCTCAGACTCACTGACTGAAGCTGCGAACCAGTTCGGCCAGCGTAGTCAGACGCTGTTCGCTGTTCTGTACATACGGATTACTGGTGTCCCAGGCATAACCAGCCAGAATGGAACAAATCATCTGTTTAATGCGTGGATTAGGGTCCTGATAAAAAATGACATCCTGTAGCGACCCTGTGTACCAGCCCTCAACATACGTACGGAACGTGTTCACGCCCACCATCAGTGGCTGCGCGTACTCGGCTTGCCAGTCGATAGCCTCCCCCCGAAGTTGACGCACAACGCATGCCGCCGCCAGTTGCGCCGACTTCATCGCAATGGTGACGCCGGAAGAAAACACCGGATCAAGAAACTCGCCAGCATTCCCCAAAAGGGCATAATGCTCGGTCGCCAAGTGCTTAACGTTCGCCGAGTAACCTCCCAGCTCGCTGGCCGGGTTCGGATACTCCGCACGTTGCAACAGCGCCGCCAGTCCCGGCTCTTCATTGGCTAACTGTTTGATTGCTTCTAGCTTATCTTGAGGGTAGCGCTCAAAAAAGTCCGGCTCACCAACAACACCAAACGAGCAGTTCCCGTTGGAGAAAGGGATCAGCCAGTACCACACCTCGGGATGTTGCGGGTGCACCGAGATCAGAATCTTATTGCGATCGTAAACCGGGTCTTGTGGGTCAATGTTGTCTACCAAATGAGTGAACAAGGCTTTACGCGGAGGCAAACACGAAGGCTGTTCCAAATCGAGTAGCTTGGGCAGTACCCGGCCAAAACCGCTGGCATCCAGCACATAATCCGCCTCAATTTGATACGCGTTGCCGTCTGCATCCATCACTGTCAGCAGCGACTTAGCTCCGTTCGTCGCGAAGCTTGTCAGCTCATGCTGATAACGGATCGCCACACCTTGTTGTTCAGCGGTGTCCGCCAGCACTTTATCGAAACTGGCACGCTGTACCTGAAAGGTGGTACCTGGGCCGGGCGTGAACTTGTCGGTAAAATCAAACTGGGTGTAAACCCCATTACGACGAAACGCAGCACCATCTTTGTATTGGAAGCCATGTCGCTCCACCGCCTCCAACATCCCCGCCTGTTCGACGACTTCCATACACGCCGGCAGCAGGCTCTCACCAATCGAAAAGCGAGGAAACTGCGCCTTTTCTAGCACGATAACCTGAATGTTTTGTGCGTGCAGCAGAGCCGCGACGGTCGAACCGGATGGCCCGGCGCCAATCACGACCACCTGTGTTGTTTCTTGTTTCATGTTTTATTCTGTGATTGCTTTGAGTTTCAGGAGCGTGTGCCCCAGTCCGATATTGTCTTTGCGCTCGGTGACCTGCAAACCAGCTTCTGCAACCATTTCGAGGAAGTCATCACTGCGGTAGAAACGGCTGTTGCCGTTGGCTAAACAGGTAAAGTATAAAGAGGTCGCGTTGAGACTGTAAGAGGCGACATCGTATTTCTGCGCGTCCCAGAACAGCTCCAGAACATAAATACTCGACCCGGGGGTCAATTGTGCCCGAACCCGCTTGAGAATATTGAGAATTTCCATCGGTGAAAAGCAGTCTAGAAACTGGCTCATCCACCAGATATCCGCATGGCCTGGCAACGTCTGGTGTTTGTCCAGCATATTGGCCGCAAACGGCTGAATTCGGTCAGCAAATCCCCGCAGATCAGCATTGGCCATCGCCAACTCTAATTGTTGCGGCAGATCGACGATTGTTACCTTAACATCTGCATTGTATTCGCAACACTGAATCGCCCACTTACCGGTATTGCCACCGATATCAACGATATGGCGCGGCGATGTGGCAAACACTTCCTCAAGCAGCACCGGAAAAGAACGATCTGAGTAGAAGTGATCAAACTTAAACCAGCTTTGTTTCGCCTGCTCAGGCAACCGGGACAGACCCTGATAGATGGTCTCCCAGTCTCCCAGCTCTTTCAGTCCTGCTGGCTTGCCTTGCAAAATGGCGTCACTCAAATGCATCATCGCGGCGTAACAAACGTCTGCGGTAAAATCCAAATTGGCTTCTGTCATTTTGTCGTGCAAAAGGTAGAAGCCCAGATTGGCCAGACAATAGTTAGGCTTTTCCCACAACACAATGTGAGCACTAACGGCCATATCCAGTAAAACTTTGACACCGTACTCAGACACCCCACTCCGTTCGGCCAGTTGCGGAGCGTCCAATCCTGCCGCGCCGGCTTTATCCAACTCCGCCAGAATCCCCAAATCCCGCAGAGTGCGGGCGGTATGGAACACAATCGGCGCAAAAGATAGCTTCTGCGCTTCCGTTTTCGCTTCAAACGCGTTGTACGGATCACTATTTTGTTTTAACACGGTAAAACCTAACTAGAATCAATAAGATCACTGCTGTTCGGCAGCGGCTTTGGCCAACTCTCGCTGGATATCAACGTTCAGATTGTTGATCCAGCGATTATAATTACGGTGAATATGACCATCCTCGGCTTTCAGGTTGACCGAGCTGACATAAAGGATGGAGTAGTATTTTTCGCTGTAAGGAATACGCACTTCCGCAGCGTGACTGCGCACCTGAATGGTGGCATTTAATTCGCCGGGATTGACTTCAGCAACTATCCAACCGCGATCTGACGCTGCTTCAATAATTGCGTTTTTCACCTGATTACTTTGAAGATTATAAGCAACTGGAGTATTCTCCACATTCATTACTGGCTGAACTCGTCCGCAACCAACCAGAATGAATGCCAGTATTAATGAACCTAGTAACTTAAATGATGACATGCCTTTTTCCTTCTGAAATCGTCATTAGTGAGCAGCCATAGTATTTAGCCGTAAAAAAAACAATTCAATATCTTATGTCAAATCCTCAACAGAAATTGTCATTAAATATCAATGCTTGGATGGCAAATTCCCCTGGCCTGAGCACGCCTCAGGATTGGCAGGCGTGGGCAGATAAGCAAGCCTTGCCGGAAAACGGCGACATTGATACCTCAGCCATTCCGGCCATGATGCGTCGCCGAATGAGCACGTTAAGCAAACTGGCAGTTCAGACCGCAGTCTCGCTGCTGCAACGTAACGATATTGATTACATCGTTTTTTCCAGTCGTCACGGCGAATTGCACCGCAGCATCAAGTTGGTCTCAGACATTCTGGCTGGCGAGGAAGCCTCCCCGATGGCGTTTTCTCAATCGGTGCACAATACTGCCGCCGGGTTAGCGACCATCGCAACAAAACAGCCCATCCCTCTGACCTCCATTGCCGCGGGTGACAATACTTTTCAGAGCGCCTTGCTTGATGCTTGGCTGTACCTGGCTGAAAATCCGCATCACAAAGTGCTGTTGGTCGATTTTGATGAACCGCTGCCTCCGCACTACCAGACGTTTGAAACCATGGATTACCTCGGCTTCAGTCTGGGGCTCATTTTGTCTGCTGGTGAGCAGTTTTCGATGACGGCTTATCCGGCAGAAAATGACACGGCTATACTGCCCCAGGGGCTGAGCTTTCTGCGCCAGTTTCTCACCGGCCAAACGCAATGGATCATTCAGGCTCCGCGACAAAACTGGGTGTGGCAACGACAATGAATCGATTAGGTCAATACTGGCGTGTATTTGCGACCGGGTTTTGTTTTACTATTTTTGGTTTGGGCGGCCTGGTACTGAGCTTTATATTAATTCCACTTATTCACCTGATAACGTTTGATAAAACTCGCCGTGAATATCGGGTGCAACGCTTAATTCAAATTACTTTTCATCTTTTCTGTAAATTAATGAAGTACAGCGGCGCAATTAATTATCAAATTACGGGTGCCGATGTATTAGCCAGTGACACCGGCTGCTTAATTGTCGCCAATCATCCCAGCCTGATTGATTATGTTTTGATCGCCTCGCAATTGAAGCAATGCGATTGCCTGGTGAAGGCGGCAATTTGGTCAAACCCATTCATGAAACATATCGTTAAGGCCGCCGGTTACATTCCAAACGAAGCGCCAGACGATCTGCTGACTTTGTGTGAACAACGCTTCGCTCAGGGTAACGTACTACTGGTGTTTCCCGAGGGCACGCGCACGACACCAGGCCAGGACTCTAAACTGCAGCGTGGTGCGGCCCAGATCGCGGTGCGGACACAACGCGATCTGCGTATAGTGCACATTAGCGTTACACCGAGTTTTCTGACCAAAGAAAAAAAATGGTATCAGGTGCCACCGACCCGGCCTTTTTTCCACATAGAAGTAAAGGAGAAAGTTGAGGTGAAACCGTTTATAGAGCAAACTACCAGCCCAACAGTGGCGGCGCGTCATTTACAGCGCCACCTGTCGGACACTTTATTTCCAGAAACCCCATAGTTATAAGCAGGTCCCAGTGGAAAAATTACATAACGAAATCAAACAATTAATTATTGACGCTCTGAACCTTGAAGATCTTACTATCGAGGATATTGAGACTGACGCCCCACTTTTTGGTGACGGCCTGGGTCTGGACTCTATTGATGCACTCGAGCTTGGTCTGGCGATCAAGAAACGCTTTAACATTGTGATTGACTCCGATGATGCCAACACGCGCGAGCATTTCGCGTCTGTGGCAAATCTGGCTAAGTACATTTCCTCTCAAACCGGTGAGTAATTCACAGGTAGCATTATGACTGACGTAAACAAAGAACAAGTATTTCAACAAGTACAAAGCGCTCTGGTAGAGCTGTTTGAAATTGACACCGCGGACATCACCCCGGACGCTCACCTGTACCAGGATCTCGATCTGGACAGCATTGATGCTGTGGATCTGGTGGTGCACCTACAGAACGTAACCGGAAAAAAAATCAAACCGGCTGAGTTCAGCACCGTTCGCACCGTTGACGATGTCGTCAACGCCGTGACAGAGCTGCTCAAGGACAACTGATGCGTCAATTGCTGACAGCCTTGTCTGCAATTGTCCTGCTTGCGTATCCGTTTGCCGTTTATTTCGGCATTGATAAGTTTGGTCTGAGCGTCATGGCGCTGATGCTGATCACCATGTTTGTGATCCGAATCCTGGCTGCCGGTCAGGCCAAACTGAAAGCGCTCAGACAACTCGGCTGGATCAGCGGCCTCACTGGCATCATGTTGATCACGCTGGGAGTGGTGTTTAAACAGCATGGCTGGCTAACGTTTTATCCGGTGGTGGTCAATGCCTGTATGCTCGCCGTTTTTGCCTTAAGTCTGAAACAGCCCCAAACTTTGATTGAACGACTGGCCCGCCTGCAGGAACCCAACCTGCCAGCCAGCGGTGTCGCCTATACCCGTAAGGTGACCAAAGTCTGGTGCGGGTTCTTTATCGTTAACGGCGGCATCGCGCTGTATACCTGTTTTCAGCCACTCGAAGTCTGGACAGTGTATAACGGCCTGATCAGTTACCTGCTGGCAGGCGGCCTGTTCGCCCTCGAATGGATCATCAGACAAGTCGTACGTAAGGATCCCAAACAACCATGAGCACCATTGATGTGACCTTTCACTCCTTAGCCGATTTGCTCAGCCGTGCGCGGCCCGCAGACTGGCTGGTGGCGTTTGCTTCCGATCGGGTATACGACTGGCAGACACTGAATCAGGATGTCGCCGCTCTTCACAATCGATTGAACGCCCATTCTGCTCAACGGATTGCCCTGTGCTGCGATGACAGCTACCGCTTTGCGGTGGGATTCCTTGCCTGTGCGTATGCAGGGAAAACGCTGGTTCTACCGGGGAACAGCCAACCCGCGGCCCTAGAGGAATTGTCAGCACAATTCGACTTAATGCTGCACGATGCCAGCCTGAGCATTCCGGCTCAGACTGACGCGTTCGAGATCGCGATCCAACAAAACCAAGCCGCGCCAAACTGGCCCAGGCTTGCACTGGAAGAGCTCCAACTGGTGCTGTTTACTTCCGGCTCCAGTGGTACGCCGAAAGCGATTCACAAGAGCCTGAAACAGCTGGATGTTGAAATTACGATTTTACAGTCGCTGTGGGGAGCCACGCTGCACGGCACTCGCATTGAGAGCACCGTTTCACACCAGCACATTTATGGCTTGCTGTTCCGTTTGCTATGGCCATTGTGCGCTGGACGCGCTTTTGCTGCATTTAATCTGGAATTTCCTGAGCAGGTCATTGCCCGTGCCAACGAACAGACCACCCTAGTCAGCAGCCCGGCGCTGCTGAAACGTCTGAGTGAAGAACATCATACCCAACCGCTGCGTCAGCTGTTTTCCTCTGGCGGGCCGTTGTCGAATGCGGCTGCCGAACATGCCAGGCGCCTGTTCGGTCATTACCCGCAGGAAGTGTATGGCAGTACCGAAACCGGAGGCATCGCCCACCGCCAGCAATTCACCGCCAGCCAGCCGTGGAGGCTGTTCCCGGGCGTCCAGGCGAAACTCAACAGCGAACGTTGCCTGCGGCTGCGCTCACCGCATATTGACCCGCACCACTGGTATCAGACCGCCGACGAATGTTATTTCCATGATACAGTGACGTTTGAGCTACGTGGTCGCACCGACCGTATCATTAAAATCGAAGAAAAGCGGGTGTCGCTGACGGAAGTCGAACAACGTGTCGAGCAATTGGATGGCGTCAGTGAGGCCGTGGTCATACCGATGCAAGAAGGCGAACGGCTGACACTGGTCTCGGTGATTGTGCTGTCCGAAGCCGGACAACACGACCTCAACACGCTCGGCAAAGGTAAATTCTGGCTGGCTCTGCGCGCTCAGTTGCGTCGCTGGCTGGAACCCATCGCCGTCCCGCGCCGTTTCAGAATCGTGGACAGTATTCCGCTCAACAGCCAGGGCAAACGGCAAATTGCCGACATTGAACACCTTTTTCGAGAGAGCTAACCGCCAAACAGTTATGGTTCAAAGAAAACCCACTATCATCAGTACAGACATTCAACCGCCTGCCGCGACCCTAACGCTGCGGGCTGACGCCGACATTCTCGATTTCCGTGGTCACTTTAACCACTTTCCTCTGCTGCCCGGGGTCACTCAGATCGACTGGGCCCTGCATTACGCGATGCAATGTCTGGCAACGCCGAGTGCATTTAAAGGAATGGAAGTGATCAAGTTTCAAGAACCGATTCTGCCCGATATGACGGTGTGTCTGACGCTCCACTGGGATGAGGCACGGCAAAAACTGACCTTCCGTTACACATCGACCCGAGGCGGCGAAGAGATTGTGCACTCGTCGGGGAAAATGAAACTGGGAGCGCCAAGTGAGTGAGTTTCTGCCCTGCTTTGTGATTCCCTGTTACAACCACGGCAGCACAGTCGCTGCGGTCGTGACGTCGCTCGAGCCTTTTTGTTACCCCATTTTACTCGTCGACGATGGCAGTAATCACCCAACTCAACAGGCTCTGAAACACGTAGCCGAGCGTGAGAACGTCCACCTATTATCCCTGAAAACAAATCAGGGAAAAGGCGGCGCTGTGATGGCAGGGATCCGTCAGGCACAAGCGCTCGGCTTTACCCATGTGATTCAAATCGACGCCGATGGCCAGCACGATATCGAAGCCCTGCCAAAGCTGGTAGATGCCGCCCGGCGTCACCCAGAGCATCTGATTTCCGGCCAGCCGGTGTATGATGACAGCGTGCCCAAAGCGCGTCTGTATGGCCGCTACGCGACCCATATTTGGGTCTGGATAGAGACGCTGTCACTGTCGATCAAAGACAGCATGTGTGGGTTTCGCTGCTATCCGGTCAATCAAACCGTTCAGGTGCTGGACCGTTACCGGATTGGCAGCCGGATGGATTTTGACATCGAAATCCTGGTGCGCATGTATTGGGAAGGCACAGAGATCGATTTCGTCGATACCCGGGTCATCTACCCTCAGGGCGGTATCTCGCACTTCGACGCTCTGTGGGACAACGTCAAAATCAGCTGGATGCATACCCGGCTGTTTTTCGGCATGCTGCCACGCATACCTCGTTTACTGGCACGCCATCGCCATGATGCAACTGATGGCAGCCCGCACTGGTCACGACGCCGAGAACGCGGCACCATAGTCGGCATTAAAGTCATGCTGGCCGTGTATGCCTTGCTGGGACGACGCTCCTTTAACCTGATCCTCCAAGGCGTCATCCGTTACTACCACCTGACAGGCAAGCAAGCCAGACAAGCCTCTGAACAATATCTGGCACAATTGCGCCACTACGGACAACAACACAACATCACGCTGCCACAGCCACTGGATAGCTATCACCATCTGCTGTCTTTCGGCCATACCATGCTGGATAAACTGGCCGCGTGGAAGGGGGATTTTTCGGCCGACAACCTGACCATTCATGGTCAGGAGCACTTCGATGCCATGGTTGAGCGTCAGGAAGGCCTGGTGATCCTCGGCTCTCATCTGGGCAATCTGGAGCTGTGCCGGGCACTAGGAAGACGCCATTCGCAAGTCAAAATCAATGCTCTGGTGTTCACCGAGCACGCAGAGCGCTTCAACCGAGTGATGAAAGCCGTTAACCCCAACTCTGAGCTCAATCTGATTCAGGTCAGCTCCATGGGGCCGGACACTGCGATTCTACTCCAGCAGAAAATCGAACAAGGTGAATGGGTGGTGATTGTTGGCGATCGAACCTCCACCAACAAAGAGAGTCGCTCGGTATGGGCAGACTTCCTTGGCAAACCGGCGCCCTTCCCACAAGGCCCTTTTATGCTCGCGGCCGTGCTAAAAGCGCCAGTCTATCTGCTGTTTGGCCTGCGTGACGATACCCGTGACACACCTCACTTTGATGTTTATTTTGAGCAATTTTGCGAAAAGCTTGTCTTACCCAGAAAAGAACGCCAAATCGCACTGCAGGCGGTGGTACAACAGTACGCCGACCGGCTACAACATTACACCCTGAAAGCTCCGCTGCAGTGGTACAATTTTTTTAATTTTTGGACTTTAAGTAATCAGCACCATGACGACGCAAACTGACAACATTACTTTCGGCGCCGATCGCCTGACCATTGAAGACGTAGTCGCTATCGCCAATGGCGCCTCAGCCCGTCTCAACGCCTCACCGGAGTTTCTGGCCCGTATTGACCGTGGCGTCGCATTTCTTGAGCGTCTGCTGAAAGAGGAAGGCGTGATCTACGGCGTGACCACGGGCTATGGCGACTCTTGTACTGTAGCGATCCCACCAGAGCTGGTGGAAGAGTTGCCTTTACATTTAACCCGTTTCCACGGCTGCGGGCTGGGCGACGTGTTGTCACACCAGCAGGCCCGAGCCGTGCTGGCGACGCGCCTGTGTTCTTTAGCCCAGGGCGTATCCGGCGTCTCGCATGATTTATTGAATCAGATTGTCACCCTGATCAATCAGGACATCGCACCGCGGATTCCTCAGGAAGGATCGGTTGGTGCCAGCGGCGACCTGACGCCTCTTTCCTATCTGGCGGCAGCCCTCATTGGAGAGCGTGACGTTCTGTACAAAGGCGAAGTTCGTCCAACAGCAGAGGTATTTGCCCAGCTCGGTATTGCGCCGATCAAACTCAAACCCAAAGAAGGGTTGGCACTGATGAACGGCACCTCGGTGATGACGGCCCTCGCCTGTCTGGCCTATCAGCGCGCCGAGTATCTGGCGCAGCTGTGCACCAAAATTACCGCCATGGTTTCGGTGGCCATGCACGGCAATGACTTTCATTTTGACGCGGCACTGTTCGCGGTGAAACCACACCCGGGCCAGCAACAAATCGCCGCCTGGCTGCGTGACGATCTCAAAGCAGAACGGCCACCACGCAACAGTGATCGCCTGCAGGATCGCTACTCGCTACGCTGTGCCCCTCACGTGATCGGCGTAGTACAGGATTCTCTGCCGTGGCTGCGTCAGATGATCGAAAATGAACTCAACAGTGCCAACGACAACCCGATCATTGACGGCGACAACGAACGGGTGCTCCACGGCGGCCATTTCTACGGCGGCCACATTGCCATGGCGATGGACACCTTAAAAACCGGTATCGCGAACCTGTCCGATCTGCTCGATCGTCAGATGGCCCAGTTGATGGATTACAAGTTCAATAATGGTTTGCCGTTTAACCTCACCGGCGCACAAGGGGCACGTAAACCGATCAACCACGGATTCAAAGCGGTGCAGATTGGCGTTTCCGCCTGGACCGCCGAAGCGCTGAAACACACCATGCCAGCGAGCGTGTTCTCCCGCTCCACCGAATGCCACAATCAGGACAAAGTCAGTATGGGCACCATCGCGGCTCGCGACTGCCTGCGCGTACTGGATCTGACCGAGCAAGTCGCCGCCGCCTCATTGCTGGCCGCCACGCAGGCTCTTGAGCTTCGTCGCCGGGACAACCAGTTGGATGTGCAGCATATGAGTGACAACCTGACCATGATCCGCGACGCGGTGCTGAGTGAGTTTGATTTTGTGACGGAAGATCGTCCGCTGGAAGACGATCTGCGCCACTTCATCGCTCGCATTCAGTCACAGCACTGGGCCCTGTACCCTTAACTTTAAACGGAGCGACGATGAACCAAGCGATCGTATACCCACTGGAAGCTGAGGTGACGCTAACCACCTCGTTTCAGGACGCCGATCCAATGGGCGTGATCTACCACGGCAACTACTTCCGTTTTTTTGAAGAAGCGCGTCGGGTGATGATGGACAAAATTGGCTACGGTTATCTGGCGATGAATGCCTCGGGTTACATGTGGCCTATCATTGACACCCGGGTAAAATACGTCAAAGCGATCCCGTTTAACCACGCAATTCGTGTTAAAGCCACACTGACCGAATGGGAAAACCGTCTGCGGGTGGATTACCTGATCTCAGACGCCGACACCGGACAACGGATGTGTAAAGCCCATACCACACAAGTCGCCGTATCGATCGCAGAACAGGAAATGTGTTTCGTCTCACCGAAAGTGTTCACCGATAAGGTCGAGCAATGGCACCAGAATGGCAGGGACAATCAATGCGAATGATCCTCACCTTGATGGCCTTACTGCTGTCACCACTTTGTCTGGCGCAGGTCACCGATCTGATGTCTTTGCAGCACCAATTGGCACAACACAACATCGTGCGCGGTGAGTTTACTCAGCAGCGTGAGATTGCCATGTTCGACCAGCCACTGGAATCGTCCGGCCAGTTTGTGCTCGACAAAAAACATGGCCTGTTGTGGCAACAAACCACACCGTTTCCGGTCAACCTGGTGCTGACCGAAGATAAGTTGCAGCAGACGTTTGCTGACCAAAGCCCGCAAGTGGTCACGGCGCAGGACAACCCGATGGCGTTTTACTTTACGCGCGTGTTCCTCGCGGTGTTTCATGGCGATACCGCGGTGCTCAAACAGCAGTTTGAGCTGAGTTTTCACGTTGAAAATGGTCAGTGGGTGCTCATACTCACTCCGAAACAAGCGCCACTCGATAAAGTATTTCAGCAGATCACGTTGTCCGGCCAAACGGACATCGAACAGTTGACGCTGCAAGAGCTGCGCGGGGATAACACCCGTATCCAATTCCATCATCAAACCCATCAGCCCGAGACACTGAGTGATGCCGAGCAAACCCAGTTTGATTTCTGATTCCGGGCTAGGTGGCCGCCGAATCGCAGTATGGTGGTTGATTCTGGTGACTCTGTGCCTCGCTTTACTCACAAAGCAGTGGGCTTTTTCCGCTCAGGCGCCAATTGAAACCGACATCCTCAAACTGCTGCCCAAGAACCAGCAGAACCCGCTGGCTGAACAGGCTTTCGATAATGTCACCACCAGCCTGAGCGACAAAGTGGTGTTTGTCCTGACCGGGACAGAAGACGCATCAGTGTACCAAGCGGCCGACACTCTAGGCGCCCGCCTGAAACAGAGCGGCTACTTTGCCACCATCACCGCCCGTATTGATGCTGATCAGCAGGCTCAATGGGCCAGCTACTATTTTCAACACCGCTTTCAGCAACTGACCGAAGAACAGCGCCAGCGCCTGACTCAATCCCCACAAGCGCAGCTCACCAAAGTGATACAATCGCTGTATAACCCATTTTCAGGCGTCACCAGCGAGGAGCTGAAAAACGATCCGTTCCTGTTGTTTCGTGACTACCTGAACCAACTCACTGCCGGTTCATCTCAGTTCAAATTCCACGACGGCTTTCTCACCACGCGGCAGGAAGGTCAGCTCTATGTCTTAGTCAGCGCAGAACTTCGCCAGTCCCCTTACAGTATGGCCGCGCAACAAGCGGTGCCGGAGATTGAGCAGATAGAGGCCCTTCTCCGGCAGGACTACCAGGTCGACACCTTACACAGCGGCGTGTTGTTTTACGCCAGTTTCGGTACCCAGAGCGCGAAATCGGAAATCAGTACCATCGGGCTCTATTCGTTGCTCGGCATTGTACTTCTGATCGCATTGGTCTTTCGCAGCCTGACCCCGCTGTCACTCGCTCTGCTGTCGATTTCGGTCGGCTTAGTCGTCGCGATGGCAGTCACAACCTGGCTGTTTGGCAAAATCCACCTGTTCAGCCTGGTGTTTGGTGCCAGTCTGATTGGCGTCTCTATCGACTATGCTTTTCACTACCTGACCGATCGCCTGGCGGCCGGCCCAAAGTGGAACAGTATCACCGGATTGAAGCACATCATGGCCGCGATCACTTTTGGCCTGCTCACCAGCCTGATCGGTTACTTAGGCCTGTTGGTCGCGCCGTTTCCCGGCCTGCAACAACTGGCTCTGTTTTCTGCGATTGGCCTGAGCGCCGCGTACATGACGGTGGTCGCCTGGTATCCGTGGCTGGCGGCCAAACCCATGAGCGCCAGAGCGTTGCCGGCGCAGTCAGTCTGGCAATGGTGGATAGGTCTGTGGTCAAAACCAGCACTGAAATATGGGTTACCGCTCACTGTGCTGGGGGTCAGCGCGCTGGCGCTGACGCAGGTCCGCTACAACGACGATATCCGCCAGCTTCAAGCCATGCCAGACAGCCTCAAGCAGCAGGAAACCCGCATCGCCGATATCACCGGCCTGAAGGCTTCGCAGCAGATGTTAGTGGTCAGTGCCGATAACGATGAGTCCCTGATGCAAGCGCTGGAGTCACTGGATCCACAACTTCAACAGTGGCAGATACAACACATTCTCGGTGGTTACCAGAGTCTCAGCCAATACCTGGGTTCGCGGTCACGTCAGCAGCAGGATCATCATCTGATTGCCCGGCTGTACACCGATTACGCCCCCCAGCTCGCCAAACAGCTCAAATGGTCGGATACGCCCAGTCTCCCTGCAGGCTTTCGTGCTGTATCGTTGCAACAATATCTGTCTCAGCCGGTTGCGGATCCGCTGCGTTTTCTTTATCTGGGGCAGATTGATGGTCAGGCCGCTGCGGTTGTGATGCTGCGCGATGTGCGCGATGCGTCAGTGATCAGAATCTATGCAGAAAACAGCGCGGGCCTCACTTACCTGGATAAAGCCGAAGACATCTCAGCATTGTTTGCCCAGTACCGGGTTAAAGTCATGGAACTGCTCATTGCCGCCGTTGCGGTGATCGCCCTGCTACTCCTGAAGCGTTACGGCTGGACACACACGATTCAGATTCTGTTGCCTTGTTTGATCGCTTGTCTGGCGGGTTTAGCGGTCACCGCTCTGAGTGGCTCTGCTCTGAATCTGTTTAACCTGCTGGCCTTGATTCTAATCGTTGGTATCGGCATCGACTACACCTTATTTTTCGCCGAACAATCGCGCAGCCACGCGACGCTGCTGGCGATTACCCTGTCGGCGGTAACCACACTGCTGTCTTTTGGCCTGCTGGCACTGAGTCAAACGCACGCCATTCACAGTTTTGGCATCACGGTGCTAAGTGGCATTTTCGTTGCCTGGTTACTGTCACCACTGGCCATTCGTGCTAACAAGGAGAATTCATGATCGGTTTGCGCTCTATCCAACGCACGGCTTTGATCGCCTTCGCGTGGATGCTGAGTGGCTGCGCTCTGGTGGCCGACTCCAGCGGCCCTCAAGTCGACATCGCGCCGCACACACGCGTGACTTTGCCAACACCAGCCCAACTGGGGTATCAGGTCACGGCCAGTCAATTGATTTCTGCCCAGTGGCAGGACGACACCGGCAAACATAGCCAGCAACTCCCAGTCCAACTTCAGGTCAAGCCTCAGCAGGTTTTGCTGGCGGGATTTTCCTCCTGGGGGACCCGAATTCTGTCGCTCAACTACCAGAACAATACGATCGACACACAGGTGATGAACGGTCTGGAAAATACGCTGCCTAAACCCGAACAGGTATTATTTAACCTGATGATCACGCTCTGGCCGCGTAGTGCTTGGGAAGAACCACTAAATCAAGTAAAGTGGCGAATGATTGATGCCAATAATACACGCACCATTTTAGATAACTCCGGTGATACCGTCATAGAAATCGAGTACCAAAGCCACGATCCGTTCAGCGGAGAGATTCAGTTCCACAACCGTAAGTTGAAGTACACTATTACTATCCAGACACTCAATCACCGGATCCAGGACGTTACACAGTAGAAAATCATCATGGTCACGCACGTTTCTCAGCCGATTTTTATCCAGGGCTGCGGATTCCACTCCGCGATGGGTAACACAGACACAGGGATAAAGCAGTGTCTGAGTAGTGGTATGTGTAACCACATGGAAGCGGATACTCAGATCCTCAATACCGATACCCCCACCGTCATTGGCCGGGTACACGAGGCCTTGCCCGCCATACCTTCGTCACTGCGCCAGTTTGATACCCGCAACAACCGCTTGGCGCTCTCTGCATTGCAGCAGATAGAGAGCACGGTGTATGCCGCGATTGAACAGTACGGCGCCGAACGTGTCGCCGTGGTGGTCGGCACCAGTACATCCGGGATTGCCGATGGCGAAGTGGCTTATGGCCAGATGCTGGCCACGGGCGAGTTTCCGCCTGACTACCATTACCGCAAACAGGAACTGGGTAATTTAAGCGATTTCATCGCGACATATTTTGGTCTTCAAGGCCCTTGTTACGCCATATCCACCGCTTGCTCCTCCAGCGGTCGGGTCTACCTGACGGCCAAACGCATGCTGCAAGCCGGGCTGGCTGATGCCGTGATCGTCGGCGGCGCTGATACCGTATGCCGCCTGACCTTAAATGGCTTCAACGGATTGGAAGCTCTGTCACCGACATTATGCCAACCGTTCAGTGTCAATCGCAGTGGTATCAATATTGGCGAAGCGGCAGCCTTTATGTTGCTCAGCCATGCACCCGCAAAAGTGGCACTGCTGGGCGTGGGATGCACACCATATCTCTGCTCCTCACCCCGATGGCGCTGGTGCCGAACAAGCCATGCGTAAAGCATTGCAGGATGCCAAGCTAACAGCTCAGGACATCGGTTACATCAATGCCCACGGCACGGCCACGCCACTCAATGACAGCATGGAAAGCAAGGCGATTTTCCGGGTGTTTGGCGATCGCGTGCCCGTCAGTTCAACCAAACATTTAACCGGCCATACTCTCGGTGCCGCCAGTGCGACCGAAGCAGCGATCGCCTGGCATATCCTCTCCCGCGATCTCAATCTGCCGAAGCAGCGCTGCCAACACAAAGCACCGGACATTGAGATTTCGTTAGTGGAACAAGAGATCAAACTTGGTCGCAAAGCCATTCTGAGCAATTCTTTTGCCTTTGGTGGCAACAACATCAGTCTTATTTTGGGTTATCTCAATGACTAGTATTCCTTCAATTGAGCACCTGCTCCCTCACGATAAACCAATGATACTGATAGATCGCGCCCTCAGCGTGGCGACGGACAGTATCCACTGTCAGGTCGACATCGGTGAACACAACCCGTTTTATCACGCCGATACTCGAACAATACCGGCCTACGTCGGCATTGAATTTATGGCGCAATCAATCGCGGCCTGGTCCGGTTTCCATGCGTTACAACAGTCCCAGTCGCCGCCAATCGGTTTCCTGCTCGGAAGTCGCCGTTACCACAGTGACGTTGATCATTTTCAGGCCGGGCAAACTCTGGACATTTACGCTGAAAAAGTCATGGAAGATAACGGCATGGCCGTGTTTACCGCCCGACTGGATCTGGCAGGCACAACGCTCGCCTCCTGCCAGCTCAATGTTTATGTCCCGTCCGAACAAAAATTACAAGAAATGAAAATCAGGAGTCACGCATGACCCGACATGTACTCGTCACCGGTGCCAGTAAAGGCATTGGCCGCGCAATCGCTATTCAGCTGGCTCAAGATGGCTTTACCGTCGCCGTGCACTATATGGGCGACCAACACGGTGCACAACAAACCCTTGAGACCATCCTTAGCCGTGGCGGCCAGGGCCGTTTGATTCAGTTTGACATCAGTCATCGTGAAGAGTGTCGCAGCCGTCTTGAGGCCGACATCGCCGAGCACGGTGCTTATTACGGCGTTGTCAATAACGCCGGCATTACCCGCGATACTGCGTTTCCGGCCATGACAGAAGAAGAATGGGACGGTGTGATCCACACCAACCTCGACAGTTTTTACAACGTGCTGCATCCATGTGTGATGCCTATGGTACAAAAACGCAAAGGCGGACGCATTGTGACGCTGGCGTCGGTGTCCGGCATCATGGGCAACCGCGGTCAGACCAACTACAGTGCTGCGAAAGCCGGCGTGATCGGTGCCACCAAATCGCTGGCGCTGGAACTGGCAAAACGCAAGATCACCGTCAACTGTGTCGCACCTGGCCTGATCGATACCGGTATGGTCGACGACCACGTCAAAGAGCACGCGTTACCACAGGTGCCGTTGCGTCGAATGGGCGAACCGGAAGAAGTCGCAGGACTGGTCAGTTACCTGATGTCCGACATCGCAGGCTACGTCACTCGCCAGGTCATTTCGGTCAATGGAGGTCTGATATGAGTCATCGGGTTGTTGTCACCGGCATGTCCGGCGTGACCGCATTTGGTAACGACTGGCAGAGCATCGAGCCCAGATTGCGCGATTGCCAGAATGCCACTCAGTACATGCCTTCCTACGAACAGTACGAAGGCCTCAACACCAAACTGGCGGCACCGGTTGACGGGTTCGAGTTACCCCCACATTACAAGCGCAAACAGGTGCGCGGAATGGGTCGTGTCTCCAAACTGGCAACGGTGGCAACCGAGAATGCGCTGGCGCAGGCCGGCCTTCTGGGTCACGAAGTACTGACCAACGGTGAAACCGGCATCGCTTACGGATCTTCAACCGGCAGTACCGATGCCATCGGCGCCTTCGGGGTGATGTTGAATGAGAAATCAACCCGGGCGATCACGGCCACCACGTACGTGCAGATGATGCCCCACACCACCGCCGTGAACGTGGGACTGTTTTTCGGCCTGCGCGGCCGCGTGATCCCCACCAGCAGCGCCTGCACATCGGGCAGCCAGGCGATCGGCTACGCCTACGAAGCGATTAAGCACGGCTATCAGACCGTGATGGTCGCCGGCGGCGGTGAAGAATTGTGCCCAACCGAATCTGCGGTGTTCGATACCCTGTTTGCAACCAGTTTAAAAAACGACACGCCGAAAAGTACCCCCCGCCCATATGACAGTGATCGCGACGGCCTGGTGATCGGTGAGGGAGCCGGCACACTGGTTCTGGAAGAATACGAACACGCCAAAGCGCGTGGCGCGACCATCTATGCGGAAATCGTCGGCTTTGCCAGCAACTGTGACGCGGCCCACGTAACCCAACCGCAAATGGAAACCATGCAGATCTGTATGGAGATGGCGCTGAAAGACGCCAGACTGTCAGCCGATAAGATTGGTTATGTGTCTGCACACGGCACCGCCACGGATCGCGGTGACATTGCGGAAAGTAACGCCACCGCCAATGCGCTGGGGAAAGTGCCGATCAGTTCATTAAAAAGCTACTTTGGCCATACTCTTGGCGCCTGCGGCGCGATTGAAGCCTGGCTCAGCCTGGAAATGATGCACACAGGCTGGTTCTCCCCAACGCTCAATCTGGATCAACTGGACGCGCAGTGCGGCGACCTGGATTACATCACGGGCAGCGGTCGCGAGCTTGAAGTGGAATACCTGATGAGCAACAACTTCGCTTTCGGTGGCATCAACACCTCTATTATTTTTAAAAAATTCTCATTCTAACTACTATAAGGCACACAAAAGATGCTTAAACGTCTATTCGTTATCGGTGCAGTTCTGGTCATGGCCGGCTGTACCTCTCCCAAATTTGAAGGTGAAGCAATCGCTGAGACCAACCAGACAAAGTCGATGACCATTATTGAAGATGATGCCACACGCGATGTTTTCCTCGCCTCTATGCTGGCGTGGTGCAACGACAACGGTTATACCTGCAAAGTGGCTCTGGATGGCAGCCAGCCAAAGCAGGATGAGCTGACTTTGGATTACGTCTCGCGCTGGAGCTGGGATTTCCGCACCTTCATTGCTGATGCCAAAATCAGTGCTTACAAAGACGGCGCCCGAGTCGGCACAGTAACGTTCAAAGCGCCAAATGGCCTGGATACGGAAAAATTTGGCGACGACACCAAACGCATTAAAGCCATGATGGATATCCTGTTTGATAAGACATCACCGGCGCAGGCCACCCTCGACGCCAAAAACGGCGTGATTTGATCGCAATGGCTCCGTGGACGGAGCCATTTTTCTTTCCCGCTCCGCTCACCTACAATACGTTCAAGCAAAGATAACGGAGTCTATTATGAGTGTGGTTTTTATTACCGGCGCCAACCGGGGCATCGGGCTAAGTCTGGTCAAACACTACCTGTCTCATGGCTGGCAAGTACACGCCACCTACCGCAAGGCCGCGTCAGCGACCGAGTTACTGTCCCTGTCCGCAACGCATGCCCCCCTGCACTGTCATTCACTCGATGTGACCGATTACCCATCAGTCGCTGCGCTTGCAACGCAACTGCCGCCTATCGACCTACTGATCAACAATGCCGGTTATTACGGGCCGAAAGGTGGTCGGTTTGGCCATACCGATGAAATGGAATGGCGTCGGGTACTGGAAATCAACACCATCGCACCGTTAAAACTGGTGGAATACCTCTATCCTCGCCTCCAAGCAGGCTCATTGCGCAAGATAGCCTGCCTCTCCTCTAAAGTCGGCAGCATGACCGAAAATACCGCCGGTGGCGGGTATCTCTATCGCTCGTCCAAAGCCGCACTGAACTCTGTGGTCAAAAGCCTTAGCAACGATTTGAGTGAAGAAGGGTTTACCGTTCTGGCGCTGCATCCAGGCTGGGTACAAACAGACATGGGCGGACCCAATGCGCTGATTGACACAACCACCTCAGCGCAAGGCTTGGCAGACGTGATTGCTCAGGCAGACAACACGCAAAACGGCCAGTTTCTCAACTATCTGGGGGAGCGCCTGCCTTGGTAACGCAGCGGCGCATGGCCTGATACAGAAGGAGTCAGGCTAATGCGCCTGACTCTACGTTTTTCAATAAGATAACAGGACAAAACATAGACGCTGGCTATCTGAGCGGAATTATCGCCTGGCGTAACTTGCAAAATAGCGGTATCCAACCAGACTTAGAGAGGATCTCAACCCCCAGTATAAGGAGAGTAAAGATGGCCACCGACAGAGAACTGGTCAATTTCAGTGAAGACCACGAACTGAATCACTGCTTGCGCAGTGCAGGCAAACGTCAGACCAAAGCCAACCGCGAAGCCTTGGTGGGCCTAGGCAGACAAGTCAAAGACCAGTTGGGCAAACGCGTGCTGACCCACGATGAAGTCAGCGATGCGATTAAAGGTAATGACACGTTATTTGAGTAATTCCCTGCCCCGTCAGCGGCCGAAAGGCGTTGTCGCTGACTTATTTTCCCGCCCTTTTTTTACCGCCGGATTTGGCTTTGCCTTTGGTGGCGTAGCTGCGCTTTTTACGTTTGAACGCCGGACGCTCCACTCTGGGTAACTGTTGAAGCGATGGAGGAACCGGACCCGCTTTTACGCGCTGCATCAGTTCGTCAATGCGCTGCAGCAACGCCTGCATAAACGGTTGATAGGCCTGATTACGCTCTGCCATGCCTTGTAGTTGATGCTCCCAGTGGGCGGTCATATCCGGATACGTTGACTCCCCCGGCAAAGCATGGATAAGCCCCCGCCCAGCCTCACTAGACAAGATCATTTTCCCCTCCCGCTTCAGCAACTGACGCTTAAACAAGGTATCCAGAATACCAGCACGAGTGGCTTCGGTTCCCAGCCCATCGGTATCCCGCAGGATTTTTTTCAGCTCTTTGTCTTCAACAAACCGGGCGATACCGGTCATGGCCTGGAGCAGCGTTGCTTCGGTGAAATGGCGAGGCGGTTCGGTCTTACGATCTTTGATTTCCCCTTCCCGGCACGTCAGCACGGTGCCTTCGACCAAAGGCGGCACGCAATCGACACCATTGTCGTCGTCATCCACTTTACCGAGTAGCGTTTTCCAGCCAGGTGACACCAACTGGCGACCTTTAGCAACAAAGGTGCCTCCGGCAATATCGAACACCAATTTCGCCTCTGCGTACACCGCCGCCGGATAAAACTGCATCAGATACTGACGAGCAATCAGTGCGTAGACTTTCATTTCATCGCCAGAAAGTGCATTGACGCTGGCTTGTTTCGGCGTGGGGATGATCGCGTGGTGCGCGTCGACTTTTTTGTCGTTCCAGACTTTGGATTTCAGGCTTAAGTCGGCGCCGTTCACCGCCGGTTGTAACTCTTTGGCATTGGTACGGATAGCCTCACACACAATACTCGCTTGCGCATAGTGTTCCATCGGCAAATAGCGACAGTCAGAACGCGGATAAGTGATCAGCTTGTGTTTTTCGTACAGTGCCTGACAGGTATCCAGCACACGCTGGGCGCTCATCGCGTAGCGCTTAGCCGCATCGATCTGCAAGGCCGAGAGTGAATAAGGTAAGGGTGGAGCTTGTCGAGTTTGTTTTTGCTCGGATTCGGTCACCGTCGCAGGTTGATTGGCTATTCGCCTGGCAACATTTTCCACCAGCTTGCGGTTAAGAATGCGCCCTTCTTCATCTTGCCATGGCTGACAGGCTTCACTCGGCTTCCAACGAGCGCGAATATCGAACTGCTGTGTGTCATCCTGATACGGAATCAACGCGTGCAACGTGAAATAATCTTTAGGGACAAAGTGTTCAATCTCTTCGTCGCGGCGCACCACTAATCCTAGTACCGGTGTCTGCACCCGCCCCACCGACAACACCCCCTGGTAGCCTGCTCGCTGGCCAAGCAAGGTGTAAGCTCGTGACATATTCATGCCATACAACCAATCGGCGCGCGAGCGGGCAAGCGCCGACACCGACAGCGGAATAAAATCCCGATTGCTGCGCATCTGAACCAGTGCTCGTTTGACTGCCGGTAAGTTTAAATCGCTGATCAAAAGGCGCTGAGCCGCGTCTTTTTTACTCTGACTGACTTTGCAATAATCCAGCACTTCATCGACCAGCAACTGCCCTTCGCGATCCGGATCCCCGGCGTGAATGATCTGCTGCGCTTCCTTAAGCAGTTTTCTGACCACTGTCAGTTGTTTACTGGCTGACTTTCGTGGGCGCAGCTGCCACTGTTGCGGCACGATCGGCAAATCAGCCATGTTCCATTTTTTATACCGCTCGTCGTACGCATCCGGTTCAACCTGCTCCAGAAGGTGACCAATACACCAGGTCACAACGTCTCCGTTGCCACAGCGGATAAACCCCTGATCATTTTTTTTCGGACCAGGAAGTGCCGCCGCAATAGCTCGGCCAAGACTGGGTTTTTCGGCGATAAACAAGCGAGACATAAAACAATTTCAGCAGATACAATAAGGGCCACATTATCCAATGTGGCCCTTATAATGCAAGATTAAACTGTATATTTAACCAGTTTAATTACGCATCTTCTTTGCCTTCTGCACGTGCCGCAGCTTCTTTGATCAATGGCTGAAGCTCACCTTTCTGGAACATTTCGATGATGATGTCACAACCACCGATCAGCTCGCCTTCGACCCACAGTTGCGGGAACGTTGGCCACTGTGCATACACTGGCAGCTCCGCACGAATGTCTGGATTTTGCAGAATGTCCACGTACGCGAACTTTTCACCACACGCCATCAACGCTTGTGCCGCCTGAGAAGAGAAACCACAGCTAGGGAGTTTTGGCGATCCTTTCATGTACAGAAGGATCGTGTTTTCTGCGATTTGCTGTTTAATTTTGTCGATCGTTTCCATTGCTTCCTCATTAATGGATTTACTACGTTTGATCTGATCATTCTAAACCATTAGCTGAGAATAAAAAGCATAGAATAAGTAGGGGTATCCGCAATAAATAAATTTCATATAGAAATTAGCCCCCGCCTCTTTTAATAAAGTAAAAACTTGCTAAAATGTTTTGCAAGTCAGTCGTATTGACACAGAGTGGCTTCGCTAGCACTCAAGAATAAAAACACTGGAAGCAATCGAAAGAGATCCCTCTTTCATACAAATGGAGAATCGAGCAATGGCATTTGAACTACCAGCTCTTCCTTACGCGAAAGACGCACTAGAACCACACATCTCTGCAGAAACTCTGGACTACCACCACGGTAAACACCACAACACTTACGTGGTAAAACTGAACGGTCTGATCCCAGGCACTGAGTTTGAAGGTAAAACTCTGGAAGAGATCATCAAGACTTCAACTGGCGGTGTATTCAACAACGCAGCGCAAATCTGGAACCACACGTTCTACTGGCACTGTCTGTCTCCAAACGGCGGCGGTGAACCAACTGGCGCAGTAGCGGATGCCATCAACGCGGCATTCGGCTCTTTCGAAGAGTTCAAAGCAAAATTCACTGATTCAGCGATCAACAACTTCGGTTCATCTTGGACTTGGCTTGTGAAGAACGCCGATGGCTCTCTGGCTATCACGAACACGTCTAACGCTGGCACTCCACTGACTGAAGAAGGCGTAACGCCACTGCTGACGGTTGACCTGTGGGAACACGCGTACTACATCGATTACCGTAACGTACGTCCAGATTACATGAACGGTTTCTGGGCTCTGGTTAACTGGGACTTCGTTGCAGAGAACCTGGCAAAATAATCCTCTCCTAACGGAGTGAATTTCTGTCTTAATCAAAAACCCGCCATCGCGGGTTTTTTTGTATGTCTTCTGTTGAGCGCCGTACCGGTGACTAAAATCGCTAATTATCCTATAGCAAGCGATTTTGGCTGCGCTCGCTCAATGGCGCAAATCCGGTGGTATCGGCATGTTGTCCTCACGTAGCGTCGGGCGTTGCCCGCCGCGTTTGCGGTATTGCTTTAACTGGAACACGTAGGCCAGCACCTGAGCAACCGCAGTAAACAGGCCATCAGGAATTTCCTGTTCCAGCTCTGTGGTATGGTACAACGCCCGGGCCAGAGGTGGGGCTGGTATCACGTAAATATCGTGCTCACGCGCCACTTCGCGAATTTTCAACGCCATATGATCGATCCCTTTGGCCACCACCACAGGAGCGCGATCCGAGTTCTGTTTATAACGCAGCGCGACGGAGAAATGCTCCGGGTTGGTGATGATCACATCGGCCTGTGGGACTTCCGCCATCATCCTGCGCTGTGCGGCCTCGCGTTGCAACATCCGGATACGGCCTTTGACTTCCGGTTTCCCTTCGGTCTCTTTGTATTCGTCTTTCACTTCCTGTTTGGTCATTTTAAGCTGATTGGCGTGTTGCCAGAGCTGAAACGGAATATCGATCGCCACCACAATCAATAGTGAACAACTGATCAGCAAGACAAAGTTCAGCAGGATATCGAGCGCGTGAAAAATGTTCTGTGGGTACACATCCAGGCTGAGCTGAAACAGATCGGCCTTAGCAGCATTGATCAGATAAAACGCCATACCGGACACCAGCAGCACTTTAAGAATCGATTTCAGCAGCTCCACCCAGCTTTGGATACCAACCATGCGCTTAAGACCACTGAGCGGGTTCATCTTGGACAACTTCGGCCGAGCAGCTTCAGCCGAAAAACTGATCCCGCCGATGCCCGCCGCGCCAATCAGAGCCGCAATAAACAAAGTCAACAGGATTAATAGTAAAGGCAGGATCAGGCTGACCAATGCGCCGCTGACGATATCAAACAGCTTTGGCAAATCGAAGATTTCTTCGCGGCTGAGCGAAAACAAGCGCCCCATCGACGTAAACAAAGCTCGCGCCAACGCTTCACCAAACCACATCAGCGATACAGCACCGATCACCAATACCGAGACCGACGCCAGCTCCTTCGACCTTGCAACCTGCCCTTTTTCACGAGCCTGTTGCAAGCGCCTGGGCGTGGCGTCTTCGGTACGTTCCTGACCGTCAGATTCCGCCATTCAGCCCCCCTAACAATTCAGTCGTATAAAGCGGCATACCTGCTGCTCTCCCTGACTCCAGAATAGCTCATAGTGCGTATACAAACCGCCGAGGATATACCAGCACAGCAACAGCCCCACCAACAGAGCGAACGCAAAACCGAGAGAAAAGATGTTCAACTGAGGGGCTGCCCGGGTCATCACCCCAAAAGACAGGTTGATGGTCAGCAACGCAATAATGCCCGACAACGACATACTCAGCGCCACTTTAAACATCACACCCAGCCAGGTCGCCAGTTCGCGAAAATTCGCACTGGTGAGTGATCCCGAGCCAATTGGCAACGATTTAAAACTCATCACCACCAGCTGAATCATTTTGAGGTGGCCGTCAGTGGCAAGAAAAAACATGGTTGCTAAGAACATAAACAGTTGGCCCAGCAACGGAGTATTCTGGCCGTTGGCCGGATCAACCATGGACGCAAAACCCAGACTCGACTGCATACCGAGGATCTGGCCGAGGATAACGAAGGTCTGAACGATAAACTGGGTGATGGTGCCCATTGCCACCCCGATCACCAGTTGTTCCAAAAGCACCATAAAGCCGCGAAACGACACCAGATCAATGTCCTGCGGCACGGCGGGAATGGCCGGCATCACCGCGAAGGTTAACGCCAGTCCCAGATAGAGACGAATTCGCGGCGACACAAAACGGGCACCGGTAACCGACATGACCATTAACATGGCGGAAATGCGGGTAAACGGCCAGAAATAATTGGCAATCCAGTCCAGGACAACGCTCGCCGGGTACTCCATGGCCGCTCCTAGTAGAGTACCTGAGGTAAACGCTCGATCAGGGCGTAGAAATACTCCATCATCATCTGCGTCATCCAATGGGCAAACAACATCAGCGCCAACAGCGTCACTATCAGACGCGGTAAGAAACTCAGCGTCTGTTCGTTGATTGAGGTTGCCGCCTGAAAAATAGCCACAACCAAGCCCACCAGCAGGCTGGGAATAATGATGGCGCACACCATCAATAACACCATCCACAGGGCATCACGAAACAGTTCGACGAACATTTCAGGCGTCATTATGCTCCTCCGTTAAGTGACAAAGCTACCAGCCAGTGTCGACAAGATCAGGTTCCAGCCATCGACCAATACAAACAGCATCAGCTTGAATGGCAACGACACAATCATCGGTGACAACATCATCATACCCATCGCCATCAGAACTGAAGCCACCACTAAATCGATGATCAAAAATGGCAAAAACAACATGAAGCCAATCTGGAACGCGGTTTTCAGCTCAGAAGTGATAAACGCCGGGATCAACACCGCCATCGAAACCTCTTCGGGGTTACGTGCCTCTGAGCCAGAAATTTCAACGAAGGTTTCCAGATCTTTAACCCGGGTCTGTTTCAGCATAAACGTTTTCATCGGTGCCTGAGCCAAATCAAACGCTTCGCGCGCCGAGATCTGTTCGTTGATGTACGGCTGAATCGCCTGTTCATTCACCTGGTTAAGCACCGGCGACATGATAAAGAAAGTCAGGAAAATGGCGATACCGACAATCACTTGGTTGGATGGCGTTTGCTGCAAGCCCAGAGCCTGACGCAGAATCGACATCACCACGACAATCCGGGTGAACGAGGTCATCAGAATCACCATGGCCGGCAAGAAACCAAGCAGGGTCATCAAGGCCAGTATCTGCAAGTTGACCGAGTAGTCTTCACTGCCATCCGGATTGGTGGTCATGGTAAAGGCGGGAATACCTCCGCCACCGGAGGCACTGCCTGCCGCCACGGTACGAGAGGCCCCGGCCTCTTTCTCCATGGCCGATACCGTGACGTTCTCCGCACTTGCCGCGCTGGCTGGGATGTCGCTGGCCAGCTCTTGTTGTGCAAGTGCCAAAGGCGCCAGGAGCATCAGCACCAACATCAGCAGCGCACTCAGGATCGAGTTAGTTCTTATCATGCTTTTTCAACAGCTGGGACAATTGATTCGCAAACGGTGCGGGGGCCAGCTCCTCCTGAGTCAGTGGCGTTTCCAGTTTTGAAATCAGCTGAATATTCTGGGAAGTGATACCAACCAAGAACTGCTCTTCACCCGCCTGAACGATCACCATGCGCTCTTTGGTACCCACCGGCAACTGGCGGATAATACTCAGCCCCTTCTGGTTCCCCAGGGTTGGGACCCGCATGCGTTTGAGCATCCAGGCCAGAAAAACGATCAGCGCTATTACGAACAAAAGCGACCCGAGAGTGGTCGCTATATCGAACTGACTGCCGGGCAAATTGTTCTCCGCCGCAGCCATGCTCATTGTCGGCAACAAAGCCAGCGCCAAGACGCTCTGTCTCATACGCTACCTCAGTTTCTTAATACGTTCAGTTTGGCTAATCACATCGGTAAGACGAATACCGAACTTATCGTTGACCACCACCACTTCGCCATGCGCAATCAAAGTGCCATTGACCATCACGTCCAACGATTCACCGGCAATACGATCCAGTTCAACGACGGATCCCTGGTTCAGTTGCAACAGGTTGCGAATACTGATCTGCGAACGGCCCACTTCCATGGAAATGGTGACCGGAATATCCATGATCGTATCGAGTTTACGGCGCTCATCGTCAGTAATCGGCGATGCGGTATCCTGTAACTCATCCAATGGCGCAGCGAACACATCATCCGCATCGACACTGGACGCGGCCGGATCTTCGCCTAGTGCAGCGGCCCACTCTTCGGCCAGCTTGTCATCATCTGTTGATCCCATTTTGACACCTACTTGTTATTCATCATCACCGTGATCATCCTCGAACTCAGACATGATGTCTTTGCCAAGGAAAGCCAGATCGGTTTTTACCACATCTGGTCGTTTAATTTTCTCTGAGACCTGCACAGCGATTTTGTCGCCAGAGCGGCCCATCTTGACCCGAAACGTCGGCAACTCCTCGACAAACATGGTCGCGTTCTCCGGCATCTGGATCGGAATAATGTCACCGGGTTGCAGCTCCATCAGGTCGCGCAGCGAGATATCCTGCTCCAGCAGGTTAACCCGAAAATTCACCGGAACATCCATGATTTCTTCACGCAGTGCTGAACTCCAGCGAACATCGGTTTCCATTTTGTCCGACTGGACACCGGCATCAAGCAGTTCACGGATTGGTTCGACCATCGAATACGGCATCACCACGTGAAAGTCTCCACCACCACCATCCACTTCAATGTGGAACGAGCTGACCACAATCACTTCCGTTGGACTGACGATGTTGGCCATGCTCGGGTTCACTTCCGAATCGAGATACTCAAACTCAACCCCCATGACAGGGGACCAGGCTTCTTTGTAGTCTTCAAACACAATTTTCAGCAGCAACTGAATAATGCGACGTTCGGTGGGAGTGAACTCACGCCCTTCAATTTTGGCGTGGAAACGACCATCACCGCCAAAGAAGTTTTCCACCAGGATAAACACCAGGCGCGCTTCCATCGTCACCAAAGCGGTGCCTTTCAGTGGCCTGAAACGCACCATGTTAAGACTGGTTGGCACATACAATGTGTTCTGGTATTCACCGAACTTCATCATCTGCACACCGTTGATCGACACTTCGGCAGTTTTACGCAGCATGTTGAACAAGCTGATGCGCATATGACGGGCAAAACGCTCGTTGATCAGCTCGAGCGTTGGCATGCGACCACGAACGATGCGGTCTTGTGAGGAGAAATCGAAACTGACGGCGTCTTCACCGCCGCTGTCCAGATCCTCTTCCACGTCATCTACATCGTCGACACCATGTAATAACGCATCAATTTCGTCTTGGCTTAATAGATCGGTCACATCTCACCTACTGAATTACGAAGTCGGTAAACAGCACTCGCTCAATGACAGGCTGCCCTACCGCACGAGTCAGACTGGCTTTAATGTCTTCGGTCGCTTTATCGCGCAGTTCCACCCGGCCATTGGCTGTACGCAGTTGCTCCACCGTGGCCGACGCAAACGTCGCCAGCAAGGTGCTTTCCACCAGTGGCGAATGGTAACGAGCCAGATTTTCATTTTCACTGCCACGCACCATTAACTGCACCTTGATCTGCACCAGGCGATCACGTTTGTCGCCAGTCACGTTAAACAGAAACGGTTGTGGAATATTGACGTACGCGACAGGAGCCACCGTCGCCGCCGCTTGTTGCTGAGCTTCTTGCGCCTGTTTGTCTTCATCCGATCCCAACAGGAAAAACGCGGCGGCTCCACCGCCCAGCAGCAATACCACAACAATCGCGATGATCATCAGCAGCTTTTTTTTGCCGCCGGACGCTTCTGGTGTGATTTCTTCGATAGCCATAATATTCTCTATCTTGTTGTTTTATACAGTCTAAGCGTAATAGCTGATTCCATCACGCTTCAGCGCGACATTCAAATCAAGTTTGGTGTCCGGTTCAAGGTTTTCTTCACCGCCAAAGTCCTGACTGCTGTTACCTTGACCAGATCCTCCGTTTTCACCCGCAGTATAACGGCTCTGTTGCTGGCCGCTGTTTTGTTGCTGTACTGACGTATCCGACAGTTGAACACCCTGCTGAGCAAGCATTTCACGTAACCTTGGCATGGATTGTTCAATCACATCACGCGCCTGATGGTTGTTCACCGTAAAATGGACCGTAGCCTGATCACCGTTCATATTCATGCGGATCTGCATTCGGCCCAGTTCGGGCGGATCGAGGCGGATGTCTACATTTTTGAGGTTCTTTGACATCATCATCTGCACCCGCTCTGCAACTTGGTCACTGGCCATCTCCCGGGACAACTGCAGCGGAGGCTGAGCCTGCTGAGCACCTTCCGTCCGGGTCTGAGTCACAGCATGGTTATTTTGACCGCCAGCCGCTGAAGCGATTTGTTGAGCCAGATTCGCCTCTTTTCCGCTGTCTGACTTATCATTCAACCCACTGAGGGCCTTGGCTCCGAGAGCCGCTTGCAACACTGCTTGCCGGGTGGGGACCGAGTGCGAATTCAGTTGCTGCGCCGCCAACAATTGCTGCGCCTGACTCAAATCGGCCGGTATCGACGCAGTGACGGCAGCTTTTTCCGCAGCCTGAGACGCTAATGGCAAGGCTTGGGTAGACGCCGAAGCCGATTGCTGTGCCAGCGATGGCACCGGTTTGTCAACCTGCGGCGCTGATTCACCATGAGCTTTTACCGTGAGGTTTTTCCCCCAGGCGATGGCCGGCGCTGCCTTTGGCTCCTGGCTGTCAGCCTTATCACTCTCTTGAGTGCTCGCCGAGAGTCCCTGAGCCGTTGCTGTCACGGCCTGTGACGATGCTATTAAGGCTTGTTCCGACTCTTCTTTGCTGTCAGAGTCTGGCGCTTGCGCGGTTTGGTTAAGCACTGCGACGTCTGACGAATCTGCCTTCGCTCCACTCATCATCGCGGCTTCAGTGGCGGCCTCATTCGAGCTGCCTTTGCCTGCCTGCGGAGTGTCTGGTTGCGATTCATTCGGTTTTGCGTCTGACGGATGTTCGATAAAGCGCTGCGCTGAAGCTGGCAGAGAGGCCAACACTTCTTCGCTCTCGACACTTGAATCATTGGTCGCCACGTTGTTACCTGAGGCGTCCGATGGCATGTTTTCTGTTGCCGGCATGGACTCCGCTTTCACTGCGCCCTTCTCAGGGGGCAACTCTTTGCCGTCTGCGGAGGTAACTTTGAGCGCCTGATTCGACTGATTGAGGCGAGTCAGTAACTCATCGCCTTGCTGCATAGTGGCATTGACGTCTGGCTCGCTATCACCGCTATTGTGCGCCGTATCCGACAACGACTTGGTGTCTGTCGACTCCGCTTTCGCAGCCGCCTCTGTGTTTGGCTCCAACGCTGGCTCCGAGTCACTTGCTGTACTGACGTCTTGCTCCAGCAGACTATCTGCGCTGTTGGCAGCCACAGCCTGACCATCAGAGGCCGCTTTCAGTTCCCTGTTGGTTACCTGAGGTTCCGTCTCGGATTTGGCGCGGCCTTTTGATTCGCTATCACCGAGCAGCATCGCGGCCAGCTTACTGAAAAAACCACCTTCGGATGCGCCGCTTTCGGTCGCATCGACTGAATCCGTCGTCGCTTTGGGACTTTTCGCTGATTCCGGCACTGGCGTTAAATTCACGTTCATAATCGGGCACTCATTCCATCAGAGTGTTACTCACTCGGGCTATCGACAGCCAAACTGTCGGTTATGATCGGAATGTTTTGCAATTATTACGCCAACAATCAAAACTGTACGCGTTTGCGACTGTAGAGTAAGGTCGAAAACTCATCCATCTGTTTCTGCTCCCTGGCGTCTTGTGCTCGCTGCGCTTCTCGTTGTTTTTTTTCCATCAGCCATTCATAGGAGCGACGCTGTTTACGCGACTCCAACCAGTGCAGCTCGCAACCTTCAACCTGGCCTTTAAAGTGGGTTTCGGCTTGCTTCTGTTTGGACAAGGTTTCATCTAACTGCGTCAGAAAACGATTGAGGTGACTGTACTGGCTGGCGGTGAGCCCTTGCATACCCCGGTCAACCAACTGCTGACAATAATCCAGTCGGTACTGCTCAATTTGCGACAGTTGCTGGTAATATTGGTCAAGTTCACTGCGAGCTTTTGCCAGCGCCAGAGATGCCTGATTTTCACGTTCTTTTGCCTGCTCCAGCAGGAATTCCATCGCGTTATCCATCGACGATTAGCCTCCCTGTAAGATATTTTTCAACATGCTGACACACATCTCGTAAGGCACACTGTCTTTCATTCCCTGTTGCAGATAATCGTCCAAACGCGGTTTGAGGGTAAACGCGCTATCAATGGCCGGATCCGTACCTGGCTTATACGCGCCGATCGAAACCAGATCCTGATTCTTACGGCAAACAGACAACACCTGACGCACGGCTTTGGACATCAGCACATGTTCATCGGTGGTAATTTGTGGCATTACCCGACTGACCGACTTCTCTACATCGATCGCCGGATAGTGCCCGGCGTCGGCCATTTCGCGCGACAACACAATGTGACCGTCAAGAATGGCACGAGAGGCGTCGGCGATCGGGTCCTGCAAATCATCACCTTCCGTCAGCACGGTGAAAAAGGCCGTAATCGAGCCCTGGTTGTCGCTGCCATTCCCGGCCCGCTCAACCAGGGCTGGCAATTTGGCAAATACGGAGGGGGGATAGCCTTTCGTCGCAGGCGGCTCACCGACCGACAGCGCGATTTCACGCTGTGCCTGAGCAAAGCGGGTCAATGAATCCATCAGCAACAGTACATCCAATCCCTGATCTCGAAAATATTCGGCGATCGTTAGCGCAGTCTGACAGCCTTTAAGGCGCATCAACGGCGATGCATCCGCCGGAGCGGCCACGACCACTGAACGCTGACGGCCGTCACTGCCAAGGATTTCTTCAATAAATTCTTTTACTTCTCGGCCACGCTCACCAATCAACCCGACCACCACAACCTGCGCCGTGGTACCTCGCGTCATCATCCCAAGCGTCACTGACTTACCGACCCCGGAACCGGCAAACAGGCCAATCCGCTGCCCTTTCCCCACGGTCAGCAGACCGTTGATGGCCTTAAGGCCGACATCCAGAGGTTCGGTGATGGGTTTACGTGCCAATGGATTGATAGGTTCGGCGTTAAATGCCGCGCGCTGAGCCGTATAAATTGGCCCCTGGCCATCCAGTGGGTTACCCACACCATCGATCACCCGCCCAAGCAGTTCCATGCCCACCGGGAGCCCGGCCTCACTGGTTACCGGGGTGACTTTTGCCCCCGGCAGGACACCGGAGATCTGCTCACTTGGCATCAGATAAAGATTATCGCCGGCAAAACCAACCACTTCTGCGTCCATTTCACCGGACATGGTTTCGACCCGGCATAAACTGCCGATCGGGGCACGGCAACCCGTGGCTTCGAGCGTCAGTCCGACGACACGCACCAGTTTACCGGATGCCACCGGACGCGACGTCAGCCCGTGTGTTTTGTAGTGACTGAGACGTTCGGCAAGTGCCAGCACTTATTCGCCTCCCTGATGGCGGTTGGTGCCGCAGAAACTCTGAATCACACTACGAATGCGATCTTCCATACGGTAATTGACACTCGACTCGCCCGCTTCAATCTGCACATCGGCACGATTTAAAGCCGGCTCGGCCACCAGCGTCCAGTTTCTAAATGCCAGTTCTTCTTCGCCGTAAGCGGAACGAATGATCGCCACGTCTTCCGGATGGAGTTTCAGTGTAATCGCATGGCCGGAAATCGGCAGTGCCTCAACCGACTGTTTGATGGTATCGAGGATCACCTGAGGGTTGGTCTGCACTTCAACGTGCACCACTTCTTTCACCAGCGTCAACACCATATCGACCAGTTGCTTTTCCACCTGAGCGTTCATCAGCTCCAGTGGTTGGGCAAATTGATTAGCCAAGCTGACAAACGTCGCCACCTGCTGCTGAATAAATTCTTCGCCCGCGGTCACGCCTTCCGTTTTGCCCAGCTCAAAACCTTCCTGATGGCCCGCTTCAATCCCCTGCTCTTTACCCTTTTCATAGCCTTGTTTGAAACCGGCTTCCTGACCTTGCAGTAAACCTTCCTGATACGCAGATTGACGGATCTGTTCGATCTCTTCTTCGCTGAGCTCGACAGGTTGGGCAATTTCGGGCTCGTCAAAATCCGGCATCCAGCCCGGATCATAATTGAAGGCTGTCTCTTTGGCCTGTTTATTGGCTTCGGCACCGTAGTCAGGCATCCCCCATTTCTGGGCTTGCTCAACTGCTTCGTCTTCATTTAAACGCAGAAAACCGCGCTTTCGTTCAGTCGACATTGTTGCTCCCGTGCATTACCAAGGCGTGAGATTAGAGGAATTCGTCGGCACCGCCAGACAACATCAGTTCGCCGTTGTCGGCCATGCGACGCGCAATCGCCAGCACTTCTTTCTGTGCCGCTTCCACATCCGATACCTTAACCGGCGGCATCGCTTCGAGATCGTCTTTCATCATCTCAGCCGCACGTTTCGACATGTTCTTGAAGATCTTATCGCGCAGTGCATCGTCAGCGCCTTTGAGCGCTTTTTGCAGTACGTCCTGAGGCACATCACGCAGCAGCTTCTGAATACCCTGATCGTCGACTTCTATGAGGTTTTCGAACACAAACATCAAATCCTGAATCTGTGTCGCCATGTCTTCGTCCTGATCGCGGATTTGCTCCATCAGGATGCCTTCGATGTTGTTGTCCAGGTAGTTCATGATCTCGGCTGCGGCTTTCAGGCCGCCAATTTTGGCCGCTTGTGCCCCAGCCTGACCCGCAAACTGTTTCTCCATGATTTCGTTCAGCTCCGCCAGTGCCGATGGCTGTACCTCCTCCAAATTGGCGATACGCATCATCAGATCAAGGCGGACACGTTCAGGGAACTGAGACAGTATTTCGGCAGACTGATCCGCTTCCAGATAGGACAGAACAATGGTTTGGATCTGTGGGTGCTCGTTGAGAATGATGCTGGCAACCTGACGGGGATCCATCCATTTCAATGAATCCAGGCCTTTGGAACCGGTACCGAGCAGGATCTGATCCACCAGATTATTGGCTTTATCTTCACCCAGCGCGGCCACCAGTGCATTGCGCATGAAGTCTTCGCTGCCCATGCCGATGTTGGTGTATTTCTGAATGTCTTCCAGAAATGCCCGATGTACCGCACTGACTTTTCCCTGACTGAGATCATTGGCACGCGCCATCGCGCTACCGACCCGCTGTACCTGCTTCGGTTCAAGGTGGCGAATGATCCCGGCTGCGTCGTCTTCGTTGAGACTCAGCAATAGGATCGCTGCACGTTCTTCGCCTGGAATGGAAGAAATATCAACGCTTTCTTCCGCCACCTGGCCACCGTTTTCTTTCGCTACGATTTCGTTAGGCATCTTTCATCCAGTTTTTCACTACCTGCGCCGCCAGCTCAGGTTCATTCGCTACCAGAGCACGCACCGCTTTCAGCACATCCTCATCTTTATGCAGATTCGGCAAATCGATACTCGATCCAAATTCAAACAGATCACTGCTTTCAATGTCGCTGCCAATCAAGCTGGTTTCACCGTCGGCACCAATCGGCAGGCCATCCGGTCCGTACGCCTGATCGTCATCGTTGTCGGCAGTTGGGTTGAGCAGTTTCTTCATTGCCGGGCGCACCAACACCACCACAACCACAATGATAACCAGCGCACTGGCGAACCAGCGAACCCAGTCGTTGAAGTTCGGGTGCTCCCAAATCGGCACATCACTCAACTGTGCCACTTCCGGCTCAGCAAACTGCATACTCAGGACGTTGAGTAGATCCCCACGTCCTTCGTCATAGCCCACCGCTCCGATCAACACCTGACGAATGGCACTGATTTCACTCTCGCTGAGTGGTTGATAAGTCGTTTCGCCACTGTCGGGATTCACAACGGCCCGGTTCTTCACCGCTACCGCCACCGTCTGGCGATTAATCACACCGGTCTGACGACGTTCGTGACTGATGGTGGTGTCCAGCTCAAAGTTGCGGGTGGCTTCTTTGTGCACTGACCCCTGGCCGAGTAAAGAACCGTCTTTCATTTGCGCCACGTCTTGTGGAATCGACGCATCCGCTGGAGGCTGATTACTCAGAGCGCCTGGTACCCCAGCTACGACATTGCCATTGTTATAGTCTTCCAGCGTGTATTCGCTGCGGGTCGATGGCGTATTCGGATCGAAACGCTTACGGGTCTGTTCAACGGCGCTAAAGTCCAGCACCACATCCACTTGCGCGGTGTAGTTACCCAGCCCCAGAATCGGGATCAATACCGAGTCAATTTTCTCACGTAGCGCCTGCTCTTGTTTACGCTCAAGCTCCTGCTCTTTGCGGCGTGCTGCCGAGGCTGGATCCTGAGAGCCAGAGCTGAGCAGACGACCGTGCTGATCGGTGACAGTTATTCGGGTCGGCTTCATGCCCGGAACGGCACTCGCGACCATGTCAACGATCGAATCGACCTCTTCCTGCTTCAGCGTGTTACCGCTTTTCAGCGTCAGAAACACCGACGCCGACGCTTCCTGATTATGGCGCACAAACACACTTTGTTTCGGCAGAGCGAGCAAAACGCGCGCTTTACGCACCTGCTTCATCTCTTCGATGGCTTTGGATAACTGGCGCTCGCGGCTGAGCTTCAAACGCTCCTGTTCAAGACGCTGAGACACACCAAAGCCCATGTCTTGCAACAAAATATCATCGCCCGCCTGAGAGCCTTGGTTCAGGCCCGCACGAACCATATCCAGTTTGAGGTTATTGTATTCACTGGATGCCACCATAACGGTGTTGCCATCCAGTTTATAGGTCAGTTTCTGTTGATCGAGATAATCCAGGATCGGGATCAGCTCTTCGGTCTCATATGCGCCAAGCGGTCGCATCTCTGGCTCTTTGACCCAGAAAAACAGCATCACAATCAATGCCACACAAATGGAGATCGACAACACCAGCACCACCTGACGCAGCAAATCAAGATCGCCGATCGCCATGTCAAATTTGGAGGAGCTTTTCTCGTCCAAATCCGGGTTTTGTGTTTCCATATCAGTCCCCGGGTCAGCCATCAGTGCGTTGTCCGATGCTGAGCCGGTTACAGTAAGATCCGTTGTTTGATTTTCGCCTGCCACAGAAGATACCTAAAAAGTTAAACCGGCATGTTCATCAGTTCTTTGTACGCTTCAACCAGTTTGTTGCGTACCTGAATCGTCGCTTCGAATGCGACACTGGATTTGTTACGAGCAATCATGACATCCGACAGCGACACGCCTTCATCACCCCGATCAAAGCGCATCTGCAAGTCGCCGGAGGTTTTCTGCAGTCCGTTGACGTTATTGATCGCACGGCTCAGCATATCGCCAAAGTCAGCCCCAACCTTGTGTCCGGTTGGCGCCGCCTGGGTGTTGCCAGCTTCCAGCATCATTGCCTGCATTTCGGCTTGTAGACCGTCAATTCTCATGGCTACCTCTTGATGTCAACTGTTTGACTTACTCGTATTTTTGTAGATTAAAGCAATTAATATGCCACTCAGTGGCACATTATTAGCCCGGAATTTCAATGCCGGCATCTCGCATTTTCGCCAGCTTGTAGCGCAGCGTACGCGGGCTGATCCCCAGCTTTTCTGCCATTTCTTTACGACGTCCGTGGCACTCTTCCAGCGTTTCGAGAATGATGGCATATTCCTGGTCACGAAGCTCGTTACCTAGCCCCGAATTGCCGACCAGGCCACGTGAAATCTCTTTTTGCGCCAACGGCTTCACATCCGGAACCAGAGTTTCACCTGACTCAACCACGTGCTGAAAACTGCTGGCATCCTGCCAGTCGATCCCTTCCAGCAAAATATGCTCTGCGCGAATATCACCACTTTCACTCAAGATAAGAGCGCGCTGCACAACGTTGTCCAGCTCGCGAACATTTCCCGGCCATGGATACGCCATCAACTTATCAACGGCCGCGTCGCTGATATTCGGCACCGCCATCCCCAATTTCGAGCAGTGGCGCTCAATCAGGTGATACGTCAGTGGTTCAATGTCACCGATCCGCTCGCACAGTGCTGGCCAGGCAATTGGGAACACGTTCAGCCGGTAGTACAAATCCTCGCGGAAATGGCCTTCTTGCACATACAGCTTAAGATCCCGGTTACTGGTGGCTAGGACGCGGACATCGAGCTTGATGCTCTTACGGCTCCCCAGACGTTCCACTTCCCGCTCCTGCAGTACACGCAGCAGTTTCGCTTGCAGGCTCAAATCCATCTCACTGATTTCATCGAGCAGAATCGTGCCGCCCTGGGCTTGTTCAAATTTGCCCGGACACGCCTGAACCGCGCCGGTAAAGGCCCCTTTTTCATAACCAAACAGGGTGGCTTCCAGCATGTTGTCTGGAATCGCGGCGCAGTTGATTGCGATAAACGGGCCGTCTTTACGATTTGACGCATTGTGAATGTAACGAGACATCACCTCTTTACCCGACCCACTCGGGCCAAGCACCATGACACTGGCGTCTGTTTTGGCAACTTTGTCCGCCAAGGCCAGCAACTTAAGGCTCTTCTCGTCCGCGACCACGGCATCTCCGTTGTCGTCAGACTTGACAGGCGCATAGCGACTGACCATGTTCAGGAGCACTTCGGGAGCAAAAGGTTTGGCCATGTAATCAATGGCACCGTCTTTCATCGCCGACACTGCATCTTCAATGTTCGCGTAAGCTGTCATGAGTAACACCGGCAGATTTGGCCAGTTTTGTTTGATGGTGCGCAGCAGCGCTAAACCGCCCATCCCAGCCATCTGCACATCGGAGACCACAATATCAACCGAATGGGTTTTCAGCTTGAGCAGCGCGTCTTCGGCACAGTCGGCCTCCAACCACTCGTAGCCAGCCAGTGCCAGCGTATCCACCAGCGCCTCGCGCAGACCTTCATCATCTTCAACGATTAAGACTTTGCTCTGAGCCATTATTGTTCTCCGTTGTTCATTGCCTGAGACGGCGCGTCACTGCGTTGCAGCGGAATACACATGGTAAAACACGCACCATCGCCTTGTTCTGAAATCAGTTCCAGCCGCCCTTCGTGAGCGCGGCATACCATCTGAACCACCGCCAGTCCAAGGCCTGTACCTTGTGAGCGGGTAGTAAAAAACGGTTCCATAATTTTTTGCTGAAGCTCTTTCGCCACTCCGGGTCCGTTATCCTGCACGGAGATTTTCAGCTCGCCGTTCACCGGGCGGAAAAACACATCTATCTGCGCCTGTTTTCCGGCAATCTGAATGGCATTTAACACCAGATTGCTCAGCGCCGATGCGATCGCATTGGCGTTCCCCAGCAGTTCAGTATGCTCTTCTTCCACTTCCTGGAAAAAGTCGATGTGGTTATTCTTTAACGCCGTTTCGATCATAGGCATGAATTCGGTGACCAGTTCTGCAATGGTAAACGGCTTGATCACCTTGTTGTCACCACCTTTGGCAAACAACAGCATGTCGTTGACCTGTTTTTCCAAGTCATGCAACCGATCCATTAATTTGGTCTGAAAACGCTCACGTGTCGCAGACGGCAGATTTGGCGCCCCGAGGTTCGAGGCGTAAAGCATCGCGCTGGATAACGGCGTTCTCACCTGATGCGCCAGTGATGCAACCATGCGCCCCAGCGACGACAAACGTTGCAGATCGCTCACGCGCGATTGCAGTAACCGGGTTTCCGTCAGGTCAGTGATCAAAATCAGTTGCCCAGTCGCGGAAGCAGAGATAGCCAAACGTACTTTACGTCCGTTCCGCAATGACACTTCGTGACCATCGTCTTCTTTAGGGGCAAACGCCGCCTGAATAATGGTAAACCAGCGCTCCCCCAGCAGTGGCACTTCCAAGATGCGACTCGCTTCCGGATTGGCTTCGCGAACCACGCCTTGAGTATCAAGCAGAATGACCCCCGCCGGCATGACATCCAATACCTGTTTGTAACGCTCGACCTGATCTTCTAATGAATCAAGATGTGACTGATTTTCCATAGTCTCCGCTGACGCCATGTCGTTTTTCTGCCTTTTAAAACCACAAAAGCCTGACATGCATAAAGCATACCAGGCTTTTAATTGTGTTTTTCAACAACTTAACCTAATGACAAGATCTTGGCACTGGCAAAATGTCGATCTTTTAACGCTGCAAATTGTATTTACGCATCTTTTCAACCAGTGTGGTTCGACGCATCCCGAGCATGTCCGCCGCACGGGCAACGATGCCTCCCTGCGCTTCAAGTGCCTGGCTTATCATGTTTACTTCCAAATCCGCCAGCATCTCTTTGAGGTTAACCCCTTCCGGTGGCAGCGCCTGTGGCGCGTCGGCGTTATCCTGAAAATGATCCACATCATCCAGACTAAAACTGTCAGAAAACAGATCCGCCAACACGTCTCGCTCCTGCTCTTCCACCGACGCGAAACCGGCGTGTTCAGGCTGAAACTCAGGAATATCACTGTAACGGTATTTGGTTGGCAGGTGATTGACATCCACCAGACTGTTTGGATACAGGATGATCATCCGTTCAACCAGGTTGGCCAGTTCACGAACGTTGCCTGGCCAGTTGTGTTCCATCAATGAGTTGATCGCGCGTGGCGTAAAGCAGATTGGCTGACCGCCCTCTGCCTCCATCCGTGTCATCAATTCCTGCAACAGCAGTGGGATGTCTTCTTTACGTTCACGCAGTGCCGGCATTTCAATCGGGAATACATTCAGCCGATAGTACAGATCTTCGCGGAACTGTTGATCGGTGATCATGGTTTCCAGATTGCGGTGAGTGGCCGCAATGACACGGACGTTAACGCTGACCGTGGTATTACCGCCAACCCGTTCAAAACAGCGCTCCTGAAGAACGCGCAGTAGTTTCACCTGCATCGGCAATGGCATATCACCAATTTCATCGAGGAACAGCGTGCCGCCTTCTGCCAATTCAAAACGTCCTTTGCGCGCGGTTATTGCGCCAGTAAACGCCCCTTTTTCGTGGCCGAACAGCTCGCTTTCCAGCAAATCAGGTGGAATTGCGCCACAGTTGATCGGCACAAACGGCCCGCCTCGGCGTGAACTGTGATAATGGATGTTGCGTGCGACAACTTCTTTGCCCGTCCCGGACTCGCCCAGGATGAGTACATTGGCTTCGGTAGATGACACTTGTTCAATCAGGTGACGCACTTCCTGGATGCCACGACTTTGGCCAACCAGGCTGCGGAACAAAGTATTTTTACGTGTGCCCGGAAACGCCTGGATCCCTTTGCGCCCCAAGAAATCTTTACAGTGGCGCAGTGCTTCACTCAGTTGCGGGTAATTTAGAGGAAACTCCAGTTCGCCCACGTATTGTGGGTAGTCTTCCACTGGATAGAAATGCTTACCGGCGATGAGCAGAGGGATATGATTGGCCGAAACGAGTTTTGCGCACAGGTTTGCAGGCAGTTTTCCGCCCTGAATGGAGCCAACAATGCAGCCTGCCCAGATCTTCGACCAATTTTGATCGTCGATCTGCGCTGAAGAGATCACTTCACACTGTTCTCCGACAAATTCTAAAATTGTGCTCAAATTGATGCGCAGTTGTGCGTCATCTTCAATTACGAGCAATTTTGCTAAACCTTGCATGGGTGAGAATGATTGCCTTCATCTGAATGGTTGTCGCCAAAAATTATATACTTATGCCAGTTCCCTTGGTCAGGAATCTCTTGTTTAACGATAGTCGATTTACATAACTCGGCAACAAAAAAAGCCACTAGGCTAGTTAGTGGCTTCTATTCTATTTAGATATATAGGAGATGGCAACCAAGCAATCAGTTGGTGTGACCTTAGTGGAAACTTTGCTTGAGCAACTATATGCCGACTTCGTTTGCCGTCAGATTGTGGTATTCCGCCGGGATTTGATCCCAGGCCGATTTGATTTCACGAATGATCTCAATCACATCATCCAGAAGTTGAGGATCATTCTGGTGATTAGCAGCAGCGATCTGGGTGATCATGAATTCATACAGCTGATCCAAGTTCTGAGCGATCTCACCGCCATCGTCCATCGACAGGCAGCTGCGCAGGCTGATGATGATATCCAGCGCTTTCCCCAGGCGTTCCCCTTTAGATGGAATGTTGCCCTGTTCCATGGCCGCTTTCCCTTGGATCAGGCGCTCAATCGCCCCCGCCATCAGCATCTGAACCACCTTATGCGGGGAAGCTGCACTCAGCTGGCTATCAACCGATACCTTTTTGTAAGCCTGTAACGAGCCACGCATAACTACCTCTTTATAAAAATCTTTTGTACTGTTGGACCGATTTGTTACCGTGCCGGTAACGCCTCAGTGTTTCACCGATTTGGGCAGTTTTTGATTGCATGAGTTCAACCAGCGCTGCGGTTTCCGCAACGGCCGCCTGCCACTCCTGACTGCGTGCCCAATCGGGATGAATGTCGATATAGTTCAACAGCGTTTGCAATATCTGTTCCCTGTTATCGACCAGGCGCTGGATTTCTTCATGCTCGATCTCATCGGCCACCAACGCTTGTTTTATTTTGTGATTCAGATCACTCAATTGAATCAGAGTCTGCTCCATAGGCTTATCCCAGCGCGTTCATCATACCGGCCAATTGTGATTGCATTTTGCTGGTGGCATCCTGCATGGCTGAGAATTTAGCGTGTGTCCGCTGCTCTAGACTCGACATCCGGCGATCCAGTGCCGCCTGATCATCCTGCAGGCGGTAGTTTTGTTCCGTCAGGCTTTTCTCCCGGTTGCGTATGGAGCCCGTAATGCCGGTCATCCCCTGAATCGCGTCTTCCATCTTTTTGGCAAATCCCTGATTGCCCCCAAAGAAGCCTGCCAACTGATTGAAGTTGTTATTCAACTGACGGTCAAGCAGGTCATGGTTGATTTCCAGGGTGCCTTGCCGGGTAGTAGTGATGCCAAATTCCGTCAGAGACTGTAATCCCGGCGGCGCCTGCTCGATTCGTGAACCGATCACAGACTTAAGCCGTGACTCGGCGCTGCGGACAATACTGTCACCGGATAACGGCCCAGCCGACCCTGTTCTCGGGTCAACTCCACCCAGATCTTTGGATACCTGGTAAAACTGGTTGTATGAACTCACAAACTGTTCGATGTAGTTGCGTACCCGATCACGGTCGTACTCAATGTCGATTTCAGACGCGACCTGATCCGGCTTCGAACGGCCTTTAAGAGTCAAATCGACACCGTCGATAGCGTCTTCGATCACATTGTTGTGACTCGACAGTTCGGCCACACCATCCAGAATGACTCTGGAATCCTGCGCAGCTTGCACCTGAATCATGCCACGGTAGCCATCAAATGACGCCTGCGCCGCTTCAAGATCAGCCTGAGCCTGCTCTACTTTCTCCAGATAAGCGCGCTCTTCCGGCGCCATTTTGGCCCGTTCCAGTTGCTTCGCCTGTTCCGGCGTCATTTTGCCGCTGGCAATCGCGGCTTCGATTGCAGCCTGCTCATCGGCCAGCTTTTTATCCAGCTTAGCCTGCGCCTCTTGAGGCGTGACATACGAGTCAGTCAGGGTGCCAGAGGCGGTATTGCTCCAGCCTGGAACATCTTTCGATTTTTCTTTGGCTTTCTGATCCAGTTCAGGTTCAGGTTCCCAATAGGAATCGAGCAGGGTGCCGGAGGCGGTTTCAGTCCAGCCCGGAATGCGATCTTCTGGCTTGATGTATCTCTGACTGGCCTGCTCTGCAGCTTGCAGCTCAGCACCGGAGACGTCCGCATCCGGACTCTTTGGCTGACCGCCATTAGGATCCACTTTGCTGACTTCCTGAGCAACGTCATCCGCCAATTCCTGATCAACATTTTTGGCGGCGTAAGCAATGCGTTCCGCGACTTCGGTCGCCAGCGCTTTCTGCTCTGCGGATAGCGGTGCGATCAGCTCCTGTGCCGCAGCACGGGCCTTTTCGATATCTCGCACCCGCGCTTCCAGCGTTTTGTATTCGAGTTTCTTGAGAGGGTCATTCGGTGACTGGGATTGAGCACTGATACTCAGGGCGTTGTCTTTGCCCGACTTGTTGGCTGCAACGATCAGTCGCGGACCTTCGACATCATTGATGACCGAGGCTCTGACTCCCGGGTTGCTTTTCTCGTTATTGATGCTGCGGACAACATCAATCAACTTTGAATTCTGTTGGACATCAATTGTGAATGATTTGTTTCCCAGCCCGATCTGCAGCTTGCCCGGGCCAAATTTGGCGTCTTGCGCTAATACGTTAGACGCCACTTTATGGCTTTGAGCAAGCTGCAACACATCGACTGCATATCGACCTGCGATTGCATCTGTCGTTGCGGTGGCTGAGACTACAGAATCATCTGTGGTTTCGACTTTTCGAGCGGCAAACGCTTTCTCCTGACGAAAGTTCATCATCAGGTTTTTCATCGTATCCAACGACTCTCTGAGTCGCCCATAGGCACTGATACTGGCATCATTGTCCGCGCGCTCGTTATCAATGCGCTGCTGTTTGGGAACACGCTCCGCATCGACAACTTTGCTGACAATGGAATTAATGTCCATGCCAGAATTCATACCCAATGGGCCTAAACTCATCAAATCACCTCAAAAATACGACTTAAACCTTATCGACCAGTATCCCACCGGTCGAATATCGGCTGGTTTGCTCTCTCAGGCGCCTGAGCACCTCAAGCATCTCCTCATCCGGTATCTGACGAATAATATCGCCAGTACTGGCATCATAAATAGTGACGACGTCCCTGCCCGATTCTTCATCGACCCGAAATGAGAGCCCGGTATTGATGGAGGAGATAAATTCGTTCATCTGCTCCACCATCCGTTCACGATGTTCCTTGTCCAGCCGTTGCCGCTCCTGAGCCATTTCCATGATCGACTGTGACGGCTTAACCTGAACCCGGGCTAACTCTGACGCGTTGCTACTCTCTGACTGAGTGGAAAGACGCTGAGCATTGTCGTTTTCCGAAGCAATTTTAGTGCCACTTTGTGAGCCGTAAGGCTGGATGTTCGATGTGTAGGATGGTATTTCCATAACAATCTCCCTTCCACCTTATAGGTTAGCAATTCAATGCTGCCCGATAAGCTCCTGACGAAACCTATCGATTAACCTAATAAGCTAAGTGCGGCAGATGGTGACTGCTTCGCCTGCGCCAGAACGGAAGTACTCGCCTGCTGAAGAATTTGCGACTTCGTCATTGCCGTCGTTTCTTTCGCGTAGTCAGTGTCCAGGATACGGCTGCGAGACGCATTCACGTTCTCGTTGATGTTATCCAGGTTGCTGATCGCGTGGCTAAAGCGGTTCTGGAAAGCACCCAGAGACGCACGTTGGCTGTCCACTGACTTCAACGCACCATCGATGACGGCAACCGCTTCTTGCGAGCCTGCCACAGATGACACATCAATGTTTGCCACAGTAACGTCCTGCGCAGCACCAAAGCCGATGTCTGTACCCAGACCACCACCAATGGTGACGTCGCCGTCGACTTTCTGGCTGGACGCAAACAGTTGCAGCTTGCCTTCTTCACCCACGGATGCTTTGACATCTGACGTCTGACCGTTGATGTAAGTGGCCAATTGCTCCAGATCATCACCTTCTTTGGCGTTGATGGTGACATTCTGCGCATTACCGTCTTTATCGGTGTAACTCAGTGTCATGTCGGTCGTACCGGCCTGAACGGTCCAATCCGCCGCTTTACCAGTCCCTGCCACATAGCTTTTACCGCCCATGTCACTGGTATCTGAACGCATGTTAGTCAGCGACAGCATCACCGCTTCCCCTGAGTCAGCACCGATCTGGAATGACTGGCTGCCAAACGTACCATTAAGCAGTTTGTTGCCACCAAAAGACGTCGTTTCAGCAATACGGTTTAGCTCGTCATTCAGCGCCGATACCTCTTCCTGAATCGCAACGCGTTCAGATTTAGAGTTGGAACCGTTCGACGATTGCAACGCCAGATCACGCATACGTTGCAGAATATTGGTCGATTCGTTCATCGCCCCTTCTGCGGTTTGCGCAATAGAGATACCGTCGTTGGCGTTTTTGACCGCCATATCCAGACCACGGCTTTGTGAAGTCAGTCGGTTTGAAATCTGCAAACCTGCAGCGTCATCACGCGCACTGTTGATTTTGTACCCTGAAGACAGACGCTCCATGGATTTCTGAGCTCCGTCAGCAGCGCTGTTCAGGTAACGCTGTGCGGTCATCGCAGATACGTTCGTATTTACGTTTATTGCCATTGTTTGATCTCCTAAGGCATTTGGATTGATGCGCTCCAGCAGCTCTCACCCCACTTCGGCGCATCTCATTTCTCTCAGTCCTGTAACGGCGAGATAAACTTTAGCTTTAGGAAAAAAACGATTTTTTTTTAATTAATTTGCCGCCACCGTAAAATATATGCGCTGCCTCACAAAAATCAGACATAAAAAATCCAGCCTGATGGCTGGATTTTTTGTGTCATCAAGTGATAAGAGCTTAGCCCAGCAGGCTCAATGCCGCGTTTGGTGCTTGTTTGGCCTGAGCAAGAACAGAGCTTGATGCCTGAGACAGGATCTGTGATTTGGTCAGTGCTGTCGTTTCTTTCGCGAAGTCAGTATCTTTGATACGGCTCTTCGACGCATTGACGTTCTCATTGATGTTGTCCAGGTTGCTGATCGCGTGGTCGAAACGGTTCTGGAACGCACCCAGCTCGGCACGGTGGCTATCCACATACTTCAGCGCCGAATCGATGATGGCCACAGATTCTTGTGCGCCACCGACGGAGGTGACATCAATAGTATCAACCGTGACCGCCTGGGCAGCGCCCATGCTCAGCTCACCCGCCAGACCACCAGAGAATGCAACAGCACCGTCCACTTTGTTGGTGCCAGCGAAAACTTGCAGCTGACCATCTTCGTTCACGGACGCTTTTACCAAATCAGTCTGACCGTTGATGTACGTTGCTAGCTCTTCGATGTCATCGCCCGCTTTCGCGCTGATAGAGATGCTTTGTGCCACGCCGTCTTTGTCAGTCAGGTCAATCGTCAAATCGTTCGCACCAGCTTGAACTGTCCAGTCTTTGTCTTTGCCGTTTGCAGCCACATAGCTGGCCCCCCCCATACCGACATTGTCTGAACGCATGTCGTTCAGAGACAACATAACGGCCTCACCGTTGTCTGCACCGATCTGGAACGATTTAGTGCCATAAGTACCGTTAAGCAATTTGTTACCACCGAATGACGTGGTTTCTGCAATACGGTTCAGCTCGTCGTTCAGCGCAGTGATCTCTTCTTGAATCGCAACACGCTCAGATTTTGAGTTTGAACCGTTAGCTGATTGCAATGACAGGTCACGCATACGTTGCAGGATGTTGGTGGTTTCGTTCATCGCACCTTCAGCGGTCTGTGCGATAGAGATACCATCATTAGCGTTGCGTACAGCAACGTCCAGACCACGACTTTGAACATTCAAACGGTTCGAGATCTGAAGACCTGCAGCGTCGTCTTTCGCGCTGTTGATTTTAAAGCCTGAAGACAGACGTTCCATTGATGTTTGCTGAGCGTTGTTCGCACTGTTTAGGTAACGCTGAGCGGTCATTGCCGATACGTTAGTGTTTACATTTACTGCCATGGTGATTTCTCCAATTGATTTTCCGATGCTTCCGGTTTCCGACGTCTCGGAAAACCAAGTAGTTCTCTCAAAGTTACCTTTATTAACGGCCTACTCAGAATAACCTTTAGGATTTTTTTATGTTTTTTTCGAAAAAAATGCGTTTTGGAGAGAAAATACACTGAGGGGGACAAAAAGCGAAAAAAAGTGCACGTTATCCCTAAAGTCAGGCGAAAAACTGTCGATAACGCCCTTTCGTCGTTTAACTGCTGAGCAGCGTCAGCGCTAGGTTTGGCTGTTGTTTCGCCTGCGCCAGAACAGACGTACTGACCTGTTGTAGGATTTGCTGTTTGATCATTTGCGTGGTTTCTTTGGCATAGTCGGTGTCTTTAATCCGGCTGTTCGACGCCGCCAGATTTTCATGCACATTGTCTAAATTGTTGATCGCATGGCCAAAACGATTCTGCATCGCACCAAGATCCGCCCGATGGCTGTCGACATACTGTAGGGCGGTATCAATCACGGCAACCGCACGCTGCGCCCCGCCGACACTGCGGATATCCAGATTATCCACCTCTTCATATCCCGTCAAACCAAGTTGCAATTCATTGGCCAGTGCGCCTGAAAAAGCGATCGTTCCCGAGGTTTCGCGCCCGGCCATAAAGATCTGTAACTGGCCTTTTTCATTCACTGATGCCGAAATCTGGTCAGTCTGACCATTTATATAGGTTGCCAGTTGTTCGATGTCATCACCGGCTTTCGCATTGATGGCGATCGTTTCCGTATCACCAAGCCGGTTGGTGTAAGTCATTTCCAGCAAGTTGTTGCCGTCTTGTACCTGCCAATGTTCATCCACGGCGGTCGCGGCCCGATAAGAGAAACCGCCCATATCGACAGTGTCAGAGCGCATGTTGCTCAACGCGACCTGTACCGCCTCACCGGATGACGCTCCGACTTGAAACGAAGCCTGGCCAAAGGTGCCATTGAGCAGTTTTTTACCGCCAAATGACGTGGTTTCCGCAATCCGGTTCAACTCATCGTTGAGCGCGCCCATTTCTTCTTGCAGTGCCTGCCTTTCGGCTTGACTGTTGGATCCATTGGCCGACTGCAACGACAAATCGCGCATACGTTGCAGAATATTGGTCGACTCCTTCATCGCACCTTCTGCCGTCTGCATAATGGAGATACCGTCATTGGCATTTCGCACCGCAACATCCAACCCCCGCATCTGCGACTCCAGACGATTGGTAATCTGTAACCCGGCGGCATCGTCCTTGGCACTGTTGATACGATGTCCGGACGACAGGCGCTCAAGCGACTGATTCAGCATCTCAGTCGCGCTGTTCAGGTATCGCTGGGCAGTCAGAGCCGGGACATTAGTATTGACAGTGATGGACATGCAAAAAGTGACTCCAAAACAATGGGATTCACAAACTTATCGGCGTGCCAAGACAAAACTTTAGCCAAAAAAAACCGGGCAATGCCCGGCTTAATCACAGAACTGACCGTGGAAATTACGCCAACGTCAGCTCCGCCAACATGGCCTGAGATGGTGCAAAGAAATACGCGCCGGTTTTGGCCTGAGTGAAACGCAGCAGTTGATCAGTTTTGCCGTCGGTTTCACCGTACATGCTTTCCAGCATCACTTTGAAATTGTGCAGCGTGTGACAATACGCGATAAACAGCAGACCATGGCTGCCCGACACAGAGCCATACGGCAGACTGTGGCGGACAATTTTCAGTCCTTTGCCCTCTTCTTTAATGTCAACCCGACCGACATGCGAAGCCGCAGGCACATCATCCAGCTCTACCGAATCCGCTTTAGTGCGACCGATAACCTTCTCTTGCGCTTTGATATTTAGACGGTTCCACGCGGGCAGGTTGTGCTCAAAGCGTTGCACCATCACATAACTGCCACCGGCAAATTCACCATCGGCAATCACGGCCACTTCACGACGTTGTTCCGCTTTGGGGTTTTCGGTTCCGTCGATGAACATCGTCATGTCACGCGCATCGAGATAACGAAAACCCGACGTTTCATCGACGACATCGACATCCTCTGCCACTTGCTCAAGAAATTTGCGCAACACATAAAAGTGCAAATCATGGCGCAGTGAATGCAAGTGGATCAGCACATCCACTGGCGTACTTGGAGCAATAATGTCTCCCTGGCCTAATTGAGGAAAATCGATGAGCTCTTGCGGTTGTGACTGCGCCAGCAGATCCCAGAAAGATTTGCTAAACGCTACCGACAGCGTCAACTGAGCACCCGGTTGGCTGCCGTTCACTTCTTCAATCAGAGCAGGTAACGCCTGCAGCTGTGCCAGCACGTGAGCCGGATTCTGACGAATTTTAAGTAATGTGTAATGTGCAAAAGGCCCTGCTTCAGGAACGATGGCCGTTTGAGGTTGAGACATGGCGTAATCCTCACTTATTCTTTTTGCTCAGTGTATAAGGAATTAGTACTTACATATTGATTGCGATCAGTTCAGCGTGACGTTTGTATCCGCTCTGGAAGGCGAAAACAGTCGGCGGCCGTGCGGCTGTTGCTGAGATAAATAATAAACCACAGTAGCGCCAGCATGATCAGTCCGTTGGTCCAGCTGAATGCCCCATGTTGTAAATAGACATGATAAACACTTTGCAGCAGTTGCAATACTGCAGTCACCAGAGTTAACGGCCGGCCCAGCGCCACCAGCCCATTGATGATAGTGCGCTCGGGTTTACGCAGACTGATCAGCCACATCAATGCAATACCCGGCCCCCCCATCACTAACCCGAGATAGAGCATGGCGTGATCGGCATACACGTAATCCAGAATCCGATTACCACTGTCCCGGCTGACCCCCGCAACAACAAACACAACCCAGGCTTTAGCGAGCAACATCCACCCCAACCACAGCCAGCGCGGAGGGCGCAGAAAACCGTGTTCATCGTATTGTTCCAGTGAATAACGCACAATATGAAAGCCTTTGAAATCATTGGTCGGATTACTGTAGCGAAATCAAACCAAATAGCCAGAGGGAATTCAATCCCCCGCACAGTTCGTGTTAGTATTGACGGCAAATTGACACAAGAGCAATGACCTTATGACGAACCGAATTACACCGTCACCCCAAAGCCAGCAGGAAGCCATGACCATCGCGAAGGCCACTCAAAAACCAGGTCAGACCAAAGAGCAGACCAAACTGATCGCCCAGGGGATCGAAAAAGGCATCGCGCTGTACAAAAAGCAGCAGAAAGATAAAAGCCGCCAGGCCGATAAAGCCAAAAAGAAAGCACAACGTGACAAGCAAAAGGCGGCCGAATCTGTCACTTCGGAGGCGGCGTCTGAGTCACCAAACGCGCCGAGCTCAAATCTGGCGTCCCACCTGCCCTGGGTTCTGCTCGCTGTAAGCTGGGCAGGCTTTATCGCCTTCGTGTCACTCAACTGAGACACGAAGATGAAAGCACAACAGCTGAATGTGGCGCTTGCCAGTCTGATGCTGGCAGGGTGTGTGGCGCCGGCAAACCGATTATCCGATGAAGCTCGTCAGGTTCATGTTCGCCTCGACAGCGGTTTCAATGCCGATGGGTGCCAATGGAAAGGCAGCGTCACCGGCAGCGAAGGACACTGGTACAATTACCTGTTTTACCCCAATGATGTCATGATGCACGGCGCCCTCAATGACATCAAGAATCAGGCGGCGGCACTCGGTGCCAATACGGTCTATCTGATCGCGCCACAAGATTTTACGACCTCCTTCAGCGTCCTCGGCAGCGCCTACTGGTGCGATTAACCGACAAAAGAAAAGCCAGCGGCTGCTGGCTTATGCACGAAATCCTAGGCTGGCTGCGATATCACTGCGACGCTCTACCACCCATTGACTATCAAATGGGCCCCAGTCTGATAATTGATAATAACCGTCATTATGACGCCGCCCGTCCTGAACAAACATAAGTTCAATCCCTATACCAGGTAACGCCTTCAGAACATCTTGGATGGTCCGGCGCGGCCAGCCCGTTTGCTCAATCAGTTTAGGTACATTCGGCCTTTCAAGACTATCGACCAACAAAGCCAGATACAGTCGCCTTGCAAATACAGGACTCAATTCCATTGACACCTCCTATTTCTGTGCTAAGTCATTATTTCTGTTTTGCTATTTAGTGTGTTGAGTTTGATCAATAACTTTCCAATCGCAGTCGCTTGATGCTGATTTTTTTCTACCAGCGAAATATTGCGCAATGACGAAACCGACACCTTTTGTCTCGGCCGACGCTTCCTGATAGGATGCAAAGAGAATCAAAATAATGCTTTCAAAGGAAAATTATGACCATCACCATGTACGGCATCCCGAACTGCGACACCATCAAAAAAGCCAAGAAATGGCTCGAAGCAGAAGGCATCGATTACCAGTTTCATGACTATCGTAAACAGGGCGTGGATCCTGCCATGGTGACGACATTTTGTGACGCGCTGGGCTGGGAAAATGTCGTCAACAAGCGCGGCACGACTTATCGTCAACTTCCTCAGGAGCAGAAAGACTCGCTTGACGCGACCAGTGCTATTGAGCTCCTGGTGGCACACCCAGCGATGATCAAACGCCCGATACTGCTGGTTGATGGCCAATACCATCTGGGCTTTAAAGCCGACCAATACGCCTCTGTTTTTAGTTAAAGAAGGATTTCAAGGATGACTGACAGCCCTGTACTGGCTCTCGCAAAAGATCTGATTGGCCGTGAATCCGTGACCCCTGCTGATGCGGGATGTCAGGACGTGATGATTGAACGTCTCAAAGCACTCGGTTTTGACATTGAGATGATGGTGTTTGAAGACACCACCAACTTCTGGGCCCGCAGAGGCACACAAGCGCCATTGTTTGTGTTTGCTGGTCACACTGACGTTGTCCCCGAAGGGCCGCGCGAACAATGGCGTACTCCACCTTTTGAGCCGACGGTCATTGATGGCTACCTGCACGGGCGCGGTGCCGCCGATATGAAAGGGTCACTGGCATGCATGGTCGTGGCGGTCGAGCGTTTTCTCGCCGATCATCCCGATCACAGTGGCTCTATCGCTTTTCTGATCACCTCCGATGAAGAAGGCCCGTTCATCAACGGTACGACCCGAGTGGTCGATACGCTGATGGCTCGCAATGAAATCATCGATATGTGTATTGTCGGTGAGCCGTCGAGCACACACGCGGTCGGCGATGTGGTCAAAAATGGCCGCCGTGGCTCGATCACCGGCGACCTGTGTATTAAAGGCACTCAGGGCCACGTTGCGTACCCACACCTGGCGAACAACCCAGTTCATCAAGCCCTGCCCGCATTGGCAGAATTGGCGTCAACCAAATGGGATGATGGCAACGAATATTTCCCGCCAACCAGCTTCCAGATCCCGAATGTGGCCGCCGGTACTGGCGCATCTAATGTGATTCCGGGTGAATTTGACGTGCAGTTTAATTTTCGGTTCAGCACCGAGTTAACCGACGAAGAGATCAAACGTCGCGTCCACTCAACACTTGATGCCCATGGGCTGGAGTACGATCTCAAATGGACGCTCAGCGGCCACCCCTTCCTCACCGATACTGGTACTTTGTTGGATGCCGTTGTTGACGCGGTGCGGGATGTGAACCATAAAGCCCCTGAACTGCTCACCACAGGCGGCACTTCTGATGGCCGCTTTATTGCGCGTATGGGAGCGCAAGTGGTCGAACTCGGTCCGGTGAACGCCACCATCCACAAAGTGAATGAATGCGTCAGTATTGCAGATCTGGAAAAACTGACGGACATGTACCAGAACACTTTGCGAAACATACTGGGATAACCGTATGACCCCAGAGCAACTGACCGGTAAAGCCACCAGCCACCTGACCGAAGTGATGGTCGGCAATAAAGAGTTTCTGCTCCATCCTGCGGTGAAAGACGACCTGCTGGCACTGCGGCAGGCGGCTCTGGACGCCGGGTATAACTTCCATATTGCCAGCGGTTTTCGTGATTTCGAACGCCAACGGGTGATCTGGAATAACAAGATGGCGGGTCAAGCTGCCATTCTTGATGCCGACAGCCAGCCGCTTGACCCGGCCACACTCAGTGAGCGCGACAAAGTCTTTGCCATTTTGCGCTGGTCGGCATTGCCCGGAGGCAGCCGACACCACTGGGGCGGGGAATTCGATGTCTACGACCGTGATGCGCTACCATCTGGCACCTCACTCAAACTTGAACCATGGGAATACTTCGACGGGCATCAGTCTGGCTTTTACCAATGGCTGAAGAGCAACCTGTCGGGATTTGGTTTTTTCTTCCCATACGCTGATGATCTCGGTGGCGTGGCAATCGAACCCTGGCACATCAGCCACGTGTCGACCGCGCAGCAATGTCAGCAACAGCTCAGTTGTGAGTTACTGAGAAATCAATTACAAACTGAGCGGATTTTAGGTGCTGACGTCATATTCGAGCAGTTGGAAACGATCTACAATCGTTACATCACAAACATCAGTCAGGTGACGTTATGATGGATATACTCACCAGCCCATGGGTCATCATTATTATTGTGGTGGCGGTGGTGGTTGGGAACATTGCAGCGCTCAAATACACGGCAAAGATGAAGATGGGTCAGACGAGCAAAAAGTCGGAGCTGGATCGACTCAACGAACTCGATCAGGAACAACGCGACAAAGACAAGCAGGCATAAAAAAGGGACCGTATGGTGCTATTTAAAATAACTTAACCTATTGTTTTTGTTTATAATAACTTTTTATATCGCCACAATTTGACCACATAACCAAGCCCGCATTTCTGCGGGCTTTTCATTGCTTATCCTTTTAAGCATTCAAACGGCTTAACTTTAAACTTATAATGTTGTGAAAGAATTCCTTTAAGGGCGATCTATGAAAGTTTACAAACCCACCTGCCCTGAGTGTGGAGGTCGGCACACAACAATAAGAACAAGTAAGCGTGAAAACATAAAGCTTCATGTACTTTATTGTGATTGTTTGGAAGAGAAGTGCCTTACGCGTTTTAAAGTTGAAGCAGAAACGACTAATGTAATCTTTACTCTCAAAGAGGAGCTTTCTAGCTCTCCCTGCCAAGGCTCTCACCTAGATCAATTACAACTTAATCTGACTTAATTTGTAATATGAAATCAGCTCCTAAGAAGTCCGGGAACCAGAATAATGAAAATTATGCGGTACTTAGCAACCTAATGTTCTATTGTTTCCAGTAACCTATTGTTCGTCAATTGAACCTGTCTAAGAAAGGCTGCACTATAGGACGATTAAAGATGGCTTTTAGCTTGCCAATAAGCGTTATGCATACGAGAGTTATGATGAAAAATTACATTCGGTCGGAACTGGCACACTTTAGCAGATGGGACTTCACTCCTAGCAGACAAGTCGCTTTATCCGCAATCGGGACGTTTGCATCTTGGTTTATCCCTGCATTTTTGTTTGTCCTGTGGGCATCACATTACTTTCCGGAGCATGAGTTCTATAAAAAAACTATAGACGAGGGTAAAGCCCCAAATTTTTGGAATGCTATAGCTGTGCTGGGGTTATTTCTAGCATGCTTGGTGTTAATGTTTCCTCGTTTTGATTTCTTGAAATCGTGTGCTATCAGTGTATTAAATAACACTTACTCAATCGGTTGTTTAACTTTAGGGTTGCTATTGGGGCAGTGGTTTTTTCTCCCGTGGGAAGCTTTAATTTGGTGGCAGCAAGGGTTATTTGCAGGAGGTTCACTTTTTCTTGTGGTAATAGCTCTTATTATTAATTTTTGGGTTTGGTATATAGCATATTTGCTCTCAGAACAGAGCTCATTTTTAGAAAAGTTCATGCAAATGAAAATATGGCAACGAGTGGTTATTGCATTATTTTTTGTGTCTGTAGTCATCCTTGTGGGTATAAATGCATAACAAAGCATTTAAGAGTGATTCCCACGCTTGGCATTTTCAGTTCAAGGTCAGGTTTCGTGTTTACGGTGGTATGGTTGAGTATTGTGATTGCGTTGCTCACACCTTAATGCGGCGTTATGTTTCAAGGAGGAAATTTGAAAGCTTTATCAGTAGTTAAGCCGTGGGGAACAATGATTGCAGATGAAGTAAAATCATTGGAAATCCGAGGCTGGGCACCAGAGCAACTGCCAATGCTAAGTGTTGCCTTAGTTCAAAATAATAAACGGTTAACAAAAAACGGCGATGAGGATGTTGACGGTGAAGTTGTGGCTGTCATCGATATCGTTTCCTGTGTCCCTTGGGTAAAGGAAGACTGTAAATTTTCAGGTTGCGACGAGTCAGAGTTTGAAGACGGTTGGTTGGCATGGCGGTTGAATAATATAAGAAAGCTCAATAACCCAGTGCCAGCAACGGCTAAGAGAAAACTCTATAATCTCACAGGTGAAGAAGCCTCAGCAGTCAGACTTGAGCTAGAAACATAACAAACTGCTCAAGAGGGATTCGCAACGCGTGGCATTTTTACTATGCGTTGATTTTTGTGTTTAAGGTGGTTGCAGTAACATCGGTATTGCGTTGCTCACCCCCTAGCAGGGCGTTAGGTTTATAGAGGCGAATTTGTTTATGGCGCAAGAAAGAATCGCTAAAAACTTAGGTGTTGAACTTATACACCTTGGCTTGAAAATGGGAGCTAGCAAGAAAGAGTGGAAAAGTAATTTGAGCCACAATTTTGTTTCTGTAGAAAAAGCTGTACTTGAACACTATATTTCTGAGGGGTGGCAAGGATATGCGGGTGAGGGTGGTTTGCTTTTAAATTTAATCAAAGCAATGTCTTTTCCTGTGCTATCTCCCCGCCATAAAAGTACTTTTGTAGAAGCTCTGTACGCACAAAATGTAGCTTTTGAAGAGGATCGGTTTGATCGTTCTTGGCTGATAAACAATGTAAAAAAAGCGACGCCAACTCAAGTATCTGCCAATTTTGCAGTTATGAGTTCAGATGAACCTTTCGAATTAGATCTCGGTAGTTTTAGATTAACTCAGCAATCTACAGTACTAGACTTTTTTCCCAACCTTTCTGACTCATTGCTTTCGGGGTTACACCTTCATTTGGGAAATACTAAGTTAGCTGAAATAGCTGAGATATTCGCACAAGATCCATATGCGTATCGCAAAGGGTGGGCTGACCTGACCATTTGGAAAGACGGATGCGTTAAGTTTCTGGAGGTGAAAGCTCCTGGAGACCGAGTTCAATCAAGTCAGAAAGTTATCATTGAAAAGTTCGTGAAACCGTTGGATCTAGACTTTGCTATAGTGGATGTCTTCGGCGTATAAACCTAACAAACTGCTCAAGAGGGATTCGCAACGCGTGGCACTTTTACTATGCGTTGATTTTAGTGTTTAAGGTGGTTTGCAGCGGCTCCGGTATTGCGTTGCTCACCCCTTTACAGGGCGTTAGGCTACATATTTAAACTTATAGCACTTGAAAGTGCCAAATTTACCCTAGTATAAAGTATTGTTATTGGTGTTTTTGTTGAGTATGGAGTGGTTATGAGTAAACAAGCAATTTACGCAGTTGGTGATATCGTAAAACTTAAATCTGGTGGTCCAGATATGACGGTAAAAGAAGTTCATACAGAAGGCATTGGCTCTAATGATTATGGTTCTTTTAGTGGTACTTATCGTTGTCAGTGGTTTGCTGGTAAAAAACTAGATAACGGTGTTTTTCCACAAGAATCTTTACTCAAAGTAAGCTCTGGCGAATAACTCAATGGATGCAAAGTCACTTGCAGTTTGGATGCAACTTGAGCTTGAAAAGCAAGGTTGTCTCTATCAGGATGATGTTGTTGATCATGCTATTAAATCGTGCGCTGAACAACTGTTGCGTGAAAATGCTGATGGGAATCAGGTCATAGGGCGTAAAGCTCTGAATGAGTTTAAAAAGCTAAACTCAGAAACTGTAGTTTGGGTTCGACCTGATAAGTATTGGCGTTTTCGAGTCCCAGAAGATGAAGAAGGCAGGGATGCTAGAGGATAACCTGTAGCCTAACAAAGCATTTAAGAGTGATTCCCAACGCATGGCCTTTTTCATTCCATCGCTGGGTTTCGCGTTTACAGTGGTCTGGTTAAGTATTGTGGCAGCGTTGCTCACCCCTTAGCAGGGCGTGAGGCAATAGAGGTAAGAATGAACATAAGTGACATTAAAGAATTGTTTGAACTAGTTGGTAATTTTGGCCTAGGGGCAGTTATCGGCGCTGGGCTTATGTTTTTTATGCTTAAATCGTATCTACCGTCTTACCTTTCTTCTAAGGCAGCTAATTTAGCTACCAAAGAAGATATCGGTGCGATAACTGATGAAGTAGAGTTAGTTCGTTCTGGTTATGCAGAGATGCTAGAAGAGGTAAAAAACAACCATCAGCTGAAGTTAGCATCTATTGAAAGAGAAAAATTACTCAAAAAAGAAGTTTACCTTGAGAGCATGGAAGCTCTAGGTAGATATCAGAATACATTGGCTTCCATGAGCGACCTAGATATTCCAAATCAACATGTTTCAAATACATTCTCTACCAGTGCAGCTCAGATATCAAAAATCAACCTAGTCGGTTCAGAATCTACAGTAAGAAATCTAACTACTTTTATGGGTGAGGTAGCTGCTGCTTACATGAGTTTATTGATAGAACGTGAAAATTTAGTTGGGCGAAAAGCTCATATCGAGTTCTTAGAAACATTTCGTCAAAAACATAATAACGAAATTGAACGTTGTTTGACTATTATGAAGAACATGAATCTAGAAGGTATAACGGATCGAGGTGCTTGGGACAGGCTCAATCGCTCATTCGAGAGCGAATGTGTATCGAGAGATAAAGTATCATCTGAAATAGATGCGAATTGGGCTGTACAAAATGAAGAACACGCAGAATTCAGTCAGCGATGTATGTCTGAATTCTTCAGGGTCAACGACCTAACTCCACAACTGTTATTGTCTGTTCGCTCTGAATTAGATTTAGAGCTCGATGAAAGTGAGTATTTAGCTATACATGCTGAAAGTACCAAGAAAGGTAAATTAGTTTTCGAAGAATTCATGAATAACTTGCATGAAGTTGCTTAACAGGGACTCCTAACGCTTGGCCACTTTCATTAAAATCGGCTTCAGTGTTTAAGGTAAAAATTTTAAGTCGGGTGTTATAGCGTTATCGCCCGTTAGCAAGGCGTTATGTGTATAGGGGAATACATGGAAAACGAACAGGAGTTGATTTTTCCGCCTTATGAGGCATTTTATATAGAATCGTTACTTACTCATACGGTTTCTGCAATGGAATCTATGGCAATTGTAAGTAAGTGGATTGAATTGATAGTTGCTGATGACCTCAAAGCTCTTGAACTACCAAAGCCTAAACTATTTGATCATCTTCATAACATAGCTCTTCAGGCCGCATCTGTTTCTCGCTATCTTTGGCCTTCAAAGCCAGGAGAAAATAGTGTTCACAAAAAACGAGCTTTGAAGCTTCGTCAAGCGTTACAAATAACTGACGAGAGTCCACTGAAAAATAGAAAACTCCGCAATCAAATGGAACATTTTGACGAGCGTCTAGATACCTATTTAGCTCAAGATATCATTGGTGAATTTATACCATCTTATGTTGATTTCGAGCCTATTGATGTGTCGCATCCTGTACATATATTTAAAGCCTTTTACATAAACCGTCGAGAGTTTGTGCTTCTTGGAGAGACGCATGAAATGCAGCATTTGTGCAAAGAGCTTATACGTGTCCATGATTTACTAGAGTTGTTTGCCAAGAAGGGTCATCGGTTAAGCTAATATACACATAACAAAGCATTTAAGAGTGATTCGCAACGCGTAACATTTCTACCAGAATTTTTGTACCTTAGCTTGGGGGCGTTCCCCCCCTAAATGCTGTACTCAGTCTAACTGAAGCAGAACGCTAGTTTGAACAATAAAAACTGATCTCCAACGACCAGTTTTTAATAAACCTCGTCACATATTACTGCGGCGAGAACCAGCCTTGCTCTTCCATAACATAACGAAGGCTAAATGGTTCGCTAAATCGTTTCTGAAGTTCCATTAACTCAACCATATCGATGTTCTTCATCCTTTCTGCAGCCTGCACCTCAAGTGGTATTAAATCAACAGCATTTCTATCAAATACCTCCTGGGCATTTTGTTCCCGGATGGCTTTAAGTAAAGCCTCGGTTTCAACTTTGGAACACTGCCTGTCATTGTAGTTTGCCAGGTAGCCCGCCACATTCTTTCGGTCTTCAACCGAGAGAGATTGAAACCAATCAGAATCCGGGAAAGGCACTTCATTTTGGCGCGCTAACTCAACACAATAATCGATACGCTCTTGCCACTGTTTCTCTAGGTCTTCTATGTTAGCGTGACTAGATGCGCAACCCGACAATAATAGAGAGAGCGCGATGAAAACTTTACTTCGATAATTCAACAACACACCCCCAGAACTTTTGTTCTTCTCCATTGGTGAATAACTCACGTTCCATGGCTATTTTAAGGATAGCATTTCGTGTATAGGAGCTTGAAGCCAACATAGCTTTACCAAACGTATCCCAGTCATTTTCTCTGATTGTAATCATCGTTTCAAACGGACTGCTCGTGACACTTGGCGTACCAAAAATTAAGTAAAATGGAGTCGCGGCTAAGACTCCGGCCAAGAGGTTTCCTGACTCCATAATTGATTTAATGTCGGCAATATCTCTCTTGCTTCTTCTACTAAGCTGCATATTTCTTATTTCGCAAACACCAATACTTGCCATATAAGCATTCCTCAAGTCGCATAAAATATAGTGACTTTCTAGACACTTAGACTACAGATGTCAACGTTAGGAAAGTGACAACCTGCGCACAAATGGGGCAATCTGCACATTGACTATCAGAAACATCAAACTAACTAAAAATTGGGGGAGATCTTATATCGATGTACTTACGTAACATTGAGGCACCAGACGATAAGCTTGATATCCCCGAGATGCATGCTGCATAATCACACAGTCAACTCCAATGAGAATATCTATTACTCTCTCATATTGACATTACAACGCCGAACTGGCGCGTTAGCTTATTGCCCTGCCGATTTCAACCGTTCGGCAGGGATTTTTTTCTCTCAGTATTAGCTCGCCAAAAATGCCGGAACATCAAATCGAATCTGTTTCGTTTTCGGTAGAATTTGGTTCACGGACGCCAGCAGCTTTTGCATTGGCTTCACTTCATTTTCATAGTAGGTCCGGTTGTATTTTTCCGGGTCGCCCATCGCGCTACCTTGCGCCGGAATGATACCGCTCAGCCCTGGCGGGAACCGGTGCGCAACCATGACGTCCTGAGACGAGACCGTTTTAATCGTGGGGAATTCGTCTTTCGTTGACACATCACCCACCGGTATCAACTGGACGCCTTTTTCTTGCCCGTTCGGGATGTTAATCAAAAGGGATTTGAAGTTACCGACACCGCGTGAATTTTTCAGCGCATCCTGCAGCTCTTCCTCAACCGCCGGCGTCATGTTCGGATCCGTGGTGTACAAAATAAAGCCCATGTGAGCGCCGTTTTTGTAGTACCGACGCCGAAACAACGTGGCATCTTCAGCCAGCATGGCCGACTGCAAGCCGCTGAGATAGTCAGGCAGACCATAGACATTCTGTTTGGGGTCATACAGCTTAACGTGAAAGAGTTCACCGGCTTTAAACCAGGTTTTTGTTTCATCCGAGTTCAGGCGAACAAACCGATTATTTTTACTTTTCCGGATCGGTTGTGCCGGCACATGCGCCAGGCGCACCGGCTGATTGAGAAAATTGTAGAACACCTGGTAATAACACTGACCAAAACCTACCAAATCCTTAGCCATGTTCATCATGTCCGTGAATGGCATGAGATCTATAACGTGATAGTCCTTAGCCAAAATTCGCGCCCTGGCTTCGACAATAGAGCCATGGTACGAGTTCGCGATCATCATGTCGGACAGTGCATTGGGCTCAATTGGCGGGGAGTAATATTGCTCAAAAGCGTCATACTCAACCCCGTCATAATGGGCAGGATTCACGACGTCGACGCGCTCAACGCCCCCAAACGTAAACACCGTGGCATCCTCTCGCTCATGCCGTTTGATGGCGTTGACCGATGCCTCATCCATTTGTGCTGTGATTGTTGTGTTTTGCATGGTCTACAGTCCTATGCGGTAAGTGGATTGACGTTTACGACTCACGTTTAAGCCCTCTTTAATCAGTGCGTGCGACAGGGCAAAGAAGTCATCCGCGTGGCCGGTTTCCTCTGTCCGTTCGGCAACGAACGTCATTTGCCCTTTCCCCGTGGCTTTGCGCTTAATGGCCATGAAAGACACACCGATCGTCTTCTCCGTCGATGGCCATAAGATCCGCCGGTGTTGAACCACATCCAACATTTTCAATACGAGCTCTGTTTTCGTCTGCAGACTGTAATTAATCAGCATGGCGCGAGGGAAAAACGCCTGAACCAGTTCCCCTACCCCCGAACCGATGCCGGAAATATCAATGCCGATGTGCTGGACATTGAAACGCTGTGTGAGTGATTCAATCTGATCCGCCTGCCATTGCCAGTTGAACCCCTTCCATTCATACCCTTCCAGGACGCGGAACTTATCCTTAAACTTGTCCAATTGGGCGACCACGTTGTACGCATCCGGTGGCGCAACCACAAAGCAACGTGCAAAGTCGTTGTACCTGGATGGGTCATAACCAATCCAAACCTCTTTATCGCCAAACGGCCTGACCAACTCTCTGTCATAATCCGTCCAGTCATCGATATCCACGCTGCACAGTTCAATGTCTTTCAGCTTGAAAATGCTGTCGGCTTCATCCATGAACTGACACAGAAACAGATAAGCAAACGCCTCTTTGCTGTAACGCTCCTCCAGGTCCGCACGGTTAATGAGTGTGTTACCGCCAGCAATGGCGTCATCAATGGTGATGGCAAATCGCCAGCGCTTATCCGCGCACACTTGCGGCGTTTTACGCAGACGTTCGAGCGTAGGAAACTCGATATCAATGCGGTCCTTATCCTGGCCTTTCCACCAAGAGCCGGACCAGAGCGGATAGGCGCTGTGTTGTTTGGTGGAGGGCGTCGAAAACACCGTGATAGTGTGATGGGCCAGTGTGGCCATCGCGGACGCCACCTCATAGATCTTGTCAAACTTATTGATCCAGAACGCCTCATCAATGTAGACGTCCGAGCTGTAACTCTGTGCGGTGTTTTTGTTGGTGCCAAGGAATCGCAATTCAGCGTCATTGGGTAACTTGATGGGGTTCCCTTGCAGCTCGATACCCAAAAACTCTTTGGCAATGTGAATAATGTAACTACGGAACACCTCAGCCTGGGCGCGTGATGCCGACAAAAACGTCTGGTTTCGGCCGTTTATCACCGCTTTAAAAAGCGCTTCCCCTGCGGCCTCATACGTCAGACCAATCTGACGGCTTTTCAGTGTCCAGCGCTCTTTCTGATGTCGATTGTTAAACTGAATTTTCTGATATTTAAACAGACTGCCGATCCACGTCTGGAACGACGCTTCTGTCAGATGAGACACATCATTTTTGACTTTTTTCTTGCGACGGTTGCCGGACTTATCACCGTGAGACGCACGCGATCCCGTCTGGGGGCATTCGCCAACGTTCTCCATATACTGCAATTGGGCGTCCGCTTGCCGGATGGCCTGCTTTCTCTCTTCCAGTTCGCAGTTTGAGCGGCGCAGCGTCACCACGTTTTTAATCAGTCGGTCAATTTCATCCAGCTCTAACCGAGTTTTATTCTCACGCTGAGTCAGTTGCTGCAGACGCAATTCCAGAAGTCGCTCAGTACCAAACTCTGAAAGCTCATCATCCCAATGAAAACGCTTCGCCCAGTTGTAAATTGTCCGGCTACCGTTGACCCCGACTTCGTTGGCGATCTCTTTTGGATTCATGCCGGCCAGATACAGCTTTTTGGCCTTGTCGCGTTGTTCGTCTGAATACTTCGAATTTTTCATGCATCAAGAATGACATAGCCCCTATCCATTGTTACTGAGCAAAAGTTGTTAATGGCGCGATTAACAACTTCTGGTGATCGTCAGTGCCGGCGTTTGCTTTTAGGCTAAAGCCATCAATCAATAACGGTGTAAAAAGATGGGCTTAGAAACCGGATTTAAAGTGATAGGGACTGCCGGCGATACGGTCGATGGCCGCGTCATTGATGAGAAATGGCTCAAGCAACTGGTCAAAAACTATGACGTCAACAAATACACTGCGGTGATTAACCTCAATCACTGGAACCCCAAATTTTACGGCACGTTTGGCAAGGTGCTTGCCCTCAAACTGGGCAAAAACGATGAAGGGAAAGTGAACGTATCGGCCAACATTGAGCCCAATCAGAAATTGATCGCCATGGGCAAAGAAGAGGTCCTGTTCACGTCCATGGAAATTGATCCTGACTTTCAAAAAAGCGGTGAGGCGTATCTCGTTGGCCTGGCCGTGACACCGAAACCGGCCTCCGTCGGAACCGAGCAAATTGCGTTTTCCAGTGATGATTCAAGCGCATTCAAAACAACCGATTTTATTCAGTTCGACTTTTCCGAGTTGCAAGCGCCCGGAAAAACCGAAGACAGCAAATTCATGGCTCGGTTACGCAATCTATTTCAACAATACACCCCAGAAGAAAGCGAAGAGGAAACCCCAATGAGCGGAGTGGACAAAAAGCAGGTGGAGGAACTGACAGCGCAGGTATCCTCTTTGACTCAACAGATGTCGCAGATGTTCGGACAATCCGACGCATCGAAAGCGCAGGATCAAACGTTGACCGGCGACGCATCAAAACTCATGGAAACACTGGCGCCCCAATTAGAAAAGTTCGGTATCACACTTTCCCTTGATCAGCCTAAAACCGATTCCGAGCGCATCGACGAACTGTCAGAGCGGCTGAATCAATTCATGGCCAAGCTGGATAGCCAAGAGCCAGGCGATGACAAGAATAAAGGCCAAAGTGACAACGCGAATCTGGTTGCCCTTCAAGAGCAACTCAACACCATCAATAACACGCTGTTACTGGCCATCAATGGCGAGCACCCAGGCACGCCAGCTGGCGTGCAAACCACCACAGATAGTGACGACGAACTCGTTTAACCGTCATTCATGTTTCAGCGCAATAGAGAGGAGTTAAACGATGTCGTTTAAATCAACAGCATTGGCCAAGGCCATCCAGAGTTATTGTCAGACCATTGCTAAGGGTTACAGCGTCGACAACACGAAACACATGTTCGATGTCACCCCGCCCAAAGAAGTAAAACTACGCGAAGCGATTATCCAGGGCAGTGAGTTTCTGGCCAAAATCAACATCATTGACGTGGACCAGACCGAAGGGACCGCGGTCACCGTCGGGACCGATAAACTGTCCACTGGCCGCGCGGGTGCGAATGAAGGACGTTTCCAGGGCACCACACCGGATCTCACTGGCAACGCGTACAAACTGCAAGAAACCGACACCATGGTCCGCATGTCCTGGTTGATGCAGGCCGCCTGGATTAATGCCGGCTCTCAGGGTCAGTTCAACAAAGCGGTGAACGCTTACACCAACAAGCAGATCGCTGCCGATATTGTCAAAGTGGGCTGGAACGGCAAGCAGGCGTCACGTCCCACTAACCCGGAGACAAACCCACTGGGCGAAGACGTCAACGAGGGCTGGCAGGCCCACGTCGAGCGCCAGGCGCCGAACCAGATAGTCAAAGATGACGGCGCCGGTGGTGACATCTATTTTGATCCGGAGGGCACCAAAGACGCTAACGGGGCTCCGCTCTACACCTACAAAACACTGGATTCTATGGCCAATGACCTGATCAATAATGTCCTGGCCCCTCACCACATCAACGCCCCCGATCTCGTGGTCCTGGTCGGTCGGGAGCTGATCGCGGCCGCGCAGTACAAACTCTACAACGAGGCGGATAAGCCAAGCGAGCACAACGACGCTCAGCAGTTGGCCAAGTCCATCGCAGGACGCCCGGCCTACGTACCGGCTTACTTCCCTGGTAAGCGCATGGTGGTGACGTCTTACAGCAACCTGTCCGTGTACAACCAACGCGGCACCAAGCGCCGCAAGGTCAAAGACAATGATGACAAAGCGCGCTTAGAGTCCACTTACTGGCGTATGGAGGATTACATGGTTGAAGACCTGGAGAAATACGCAGCATATGACGAAAACAGCGTGATCATTGGTCCGTCAAACAGTGCGCCGGCCGCACCGGTCATTACCACGACACCGAGCGATCAAACGGTGACCGTTGGCCAAACGGCGTCTTTTAATGTCGTTGCGGAAAACACCACCTCTTATGAATGGACGCTGGACACTGCCCCAACCGGCACCGACTCCGCCAGTCTGGATATCGACACCACAGGCATGACGGCCGGTGACTACACCGTCAAAGTCACGTGCATCGGTGATGGCGGCAGCAAAGAAGCCACCGCGACACTGACCGTCAACGCCGCGTAACCCGTAGGAGATAACCGCCATGACTTCCCCCATGCAACGCAGAAACATGAGATTGAGAGCCGAAGCTCAGCAAAGACAAGCCCAGGAACGAAACACCACGGCCAGAGCCCTTGCACAGCCTCAACCCGCGTCAACATGGGATCTCGTCATGAGCACCATTGAGGGCGATATCCGGCAGCTAAAGAGCATCAAACCCCTGGCCGGAAAAATTGAGTACAAGAAAAAGGTACTTGAGCACTATCGCCCCTATCTGAAGCGGGAAGATATCCCCGTATCCCTGAAAGTGCTCTTAATGGTCTGGTTATTCGACGCTGGGGACATTGGCCAGGCGCTGGAGATTGCCCTGGAAGCCATAGAAAAAGGGTATGACACGCCGGATTTCATCAAGTCATCGATGCCTGAATTCGTTGCTGACACCGTTTTCGACTGGTCAGAAAAACAGTTTAAAGCGGGCCATTCTACGGCGCCTTATTTTGACCAGGTATTCAAACTGGTGACCGAAAAATTGAATACCTATGAGGTGGTGACCGCGAAATATTACAAGCTGGCCGGCCTGATGGCATTAGGGAAGGACCGGACCCAGCCGCGGCACGTGTCGGACCCACAGCGATTAAAAACGGCGCTCGCCATGTTTACCAAAGCGGAAGCGATATACAGCCGTGCCGGCGTCGGCACTCGGATATCAGAGATTAATAAAAGACTCGCGTTGCTCATGATTGATCATGACGACGATTAAAGGCTCCAACCCCACCGCGGCTTAGTGGGGGAATGACCCTAGCCCAGGGGGCATAGGGTGTCATTGTCCAAACGCTAACGCCGCTCCCATTTAACGAGGTGCTCATGTCACGATTTCAATATCAAAAACAGTCAGACCAACACCATAACGATGAAATCGTCACTGAGGATTTCTGGCCAAATATTCGCTTGTCTGACTTCCAGAATAAGCGCCGCATCCCGACAGAGTACGATGCTGGTCAGCAACGGGATGCGCTTATCCGTGCGATCAACATGGTGTTGATTGAACTCAGCGACTGGCAAAAACGCGCCATATCGAGCGGGAAAACAAGCGCCGAACAATGTGGCCATGTCATCGATGGCACCGGCGCCGCGGCCGCCTTGTTTGTGTCCGCGGTTTACGACCGCGCAAAAGCCACACTGCTTGCGCATTTCAAAACCGTGAACCGGCGCGAAGAGGCCAACAACCTGGCCAAAGAAGAGCGCAGTACGTATGACGAATTACTGCGTGAATCTCAGCTCGCTATCCGTGGCATTTTAGAGATCCGCACCACATCGGTGATGTTGCTATGAGCACGCAAACCGTTGAAAGCGTCTGCTACCTGCAAGCCCTGGGGGATCATTTGACCGACTACCTCCAGTCAAAATGGGGCAGCCCATGCAAAGACAAGTTTGATGCCTACATGAGCAACGGCCAGTTAATCCCGATGTTCAAAGACATGGGCAGCGACACTATGGTGATCGGTCGCTTTCAATACAGCGCCATTTTCAGCATCGAGGATATGCCGACCCACCTGGTTGACCCCTATGTCGTTATGGCTCGCGTCATGGCCTGGACCACAGACCACGATCGGGAAAGAGAGCGGCACCAACTCAAGCCGCCAAGCGTGGATATTGATGCGTACAACAACGGCCAGATGGCTGATCTGGAAATTACGATGGATTTTGTGGAGTCCATTACCGCCAAGCGGGCGCCCGATGGCGCCGCGGGGGATGTCTCATTTGCGGGTAAAGAGTGGGTGATTCAGCCCTATGTCGTTTATCTGGCTGAAAAGGGCGAGGTGCTCCCCAATGCATTCACCACTGACCATTAAGTCACCCGAAGCCGACATTCGCCAGGCCATCAACACCATCAAATTGATGCAACTGACGCCGGTGAAAAAACGCAGGGTAATACGCCGAGTCGGCAAAGCCGTCATACGGGATGCCAAACAGAACATCCGGCAGCAAACAGACATCCACGGCAAAGCCTTTGCCAAACGCAAAGGCCGCTCAAAGAAGAAACTCTTAAAGAACCTGGCCAGACCGCTTTCTGACTATGTCATGGCCGATCGCGTCAGAGTGGATTACTTCAAAAACCGTGGCGCCGGCAACATTGCTTATGAGCAGCAGCATGGTACGGCAGAAGACTGGACCGCGGCGAAACTGAAAAAGATCCGCAGCAAAAGCAAAAATGATAGCGCGAAACATTACCAGGATCCCGCGACCCGGCAACAAGCGAAACGCCTCATCGATGCCGGTTTTACGGTGGTCAGGAAGAGCGGTAAAGGCCGAAAGAAACCCAGCGTTAAATGGATAACGGACAATCTGACACAAGGCCAGTTCGGCGCAATCTATCGCGACCTGACCGGCGATAAACCGAAAAAGACCTGGAAGATTCAACCGCCAGAGCGGGCCTTTTTAGGCATGGATAACAAAGCGGCTCAAAAGCGACTGGCTCAAGAGCTCATCAACGTAACGACAGGATAAAACACTATGGCTCTAGGTAAAGTTCAAGTTGATAACATCAACCAGTATCAAAACACGCCTGATGAAGTTGAGCGCCGGTTTGTGTTCATTGGTAAAACAACGATTGCAAGCCTACAGAACAAAATCACGTCTCTGAATGCCGGCACTGACCTGGATAAAATTTTCAGTGAAACCGCCGCAAAAACAACAAAATCAGATACGGATTCCTATGCCTATAAGGATCTGGTTGCGGCTCAGTTAAACGCTGGCCAGAACTGGACCGCGGCATTTTTTGGCTTAGAGGCCGAGGGGAGCTGGACGGATGCGCTGGATAGGGCCATCGTCGATAACGCCTATGAGTCCGTGGTGGTCTGCGATCCCGTAACCGATGTCGCTGCTTTAGAAGTCGCCAAAACAAAAATGGCCGAAGTCCAAAGCAAAAGCGCTCAATACATGTTTGTCATGATGCGCACCAGTCCGATTGACGCCACACCTGAGTCTGGCCAGGACTGGGCCGCCTACAAAACTGCGCTGGCCTCACTGGTCAGCAACTTTGTTGCAGAGCGGGTGATGTGTGTTCCCACGCTGTTTGAAAATGACCTGGGCATCTTAGCTGGCCGTTTGTGTAACCGCAGCGTGACGGTCGCAGATTCACCGATGCGTACCAAAACCGGCACCCTATTGGGCATGGGGAACGCCTCCACCGACAAAGCCGGCGCCCCAATGCCAGGCACGCTCTTTGCTGATCTTGATGCTCTCGGTTACAGCGTCCCTCAAAGCTACCCAGGCGAGAAAGGCTGGTATTGGGCTGACGGCAACACCTTTGATTTAGAAACCGGTGATTACAAGCTGATTGAAAACTTGCGAGTGGTTCTGAAAGCCTGCCGCCAGGTTTATAAGATTGCGATCCCGACCATTGCCGACCGTTCGCTAAACAGCACACCTCAGAGTCAGGAAAAACACAAAGCCGTCTACAGAAAGCCTTTGTTAATCATGGCTCGCGCCGTTCAGATCAATGGCGTGCCGTTTCCTGGCGAAATCCAGCCACCCGGTGATAACGCCATCGAAATCAATTGGATTGATGATCGCCAGGTCAAGATTTACATCACCGTTCGCCCGTATTACAGCCCGAAAGACATCACCGTCGGGGTGGGCATCGACTTAAGTTTGCAAGAGGGATAAGACATGCCGCAATTCTCAGGGTTAGAAATGGATGTCTCGATCGGCAGTCGGGATATCACCTGTTCAAAAGTCACCGTCTCCATTACGGACAACAGCAAGACCGCCACGTCTCGCGGTGTGCCTGATGGTCATTTGCCTGGCAGTGTTGAGGCAACCGTGACGTTGGAAATGGATTCCTACAACTTCAACTTAGTGATTGAGGAAGCCAAAAACGCCGGCTCGTTCCGCGGCATGGCGCCGTTTGACTTCATGGGATACATGAAAAAGGCCGGCGCGGATCTCTCACTCAAAGTCGAAGCGTTTGGGTGCCAGCCAAAAATCACCGACCTACTCGATGTCGACACATCGAGCGAGGACGGACTTGTCCACAAAATTGAATGCCCGGTAACCAGCAGCGATTTTGTGTGGATTAACGGTGTGCCTTACCTGAAACCGGAAGAAACCAAGCACATCAGCAATTAACCATCAGGAGCGTCAGCTGTGCTTCAAAACTTATCGGCCAAGGTGAGCGAAAGCTCAACGCTCATTACCGTCGCCATACTCGGCTTTTTGGCCAGCGTATTAAGAACCGAGGAACACACCTTCAAATCCATCATCACCGGCGTCGTGTTCGCCGGTTTTGTGGCCTACGTGGCCAACCTGGGCCTAATGAGTTATGAGGCCATCGACGAAAACAACCGAGCGGTGATTGTGGGCTGTTTGACGTACTTAAACCGCTATGTACTGGAAATACTCAATAAATTTGGTGAGAGCTTTGCCAACGACCCTAAGAAAGCCCTGGCCAACATTAAAGACCTATGGTGGAAGAAATGAACGCAAAACAATTTTACCAACTTGTTATCGTCCCGGCCCTGCAGACCATTGGCCTGGATTCTATCGCCGCACGTCAGCTGGTGATCGGCTCGATATGGCATGAATCCCACAAAGGTGAGTTTCTGCACCAACTGGGGAATGGGCCCGCCTGTGGCGTGATTCAAATGGAGCCAGCGACCCATGCCGATATTTGGGCCAACTTGAGAGAGATAATTATAATTTAATACAAATGAGAAAGTGAGTTATACATTGTTAACTCATTGAAAAATAAATGATTAACTAGAGGTTTAGCCCTAATGTGGATTATTCAGGATATTAGGGCTTTTGAGATATGATCATAGTTAAGGATTAAAACAGATCCAATTTGGTCGATAGTGATCCTTTCATTAAGTTCATTAAGACTTCTTCGCTCGCTGCAATACCCTAACCATGCGGCCTAGAATCTGGAATCGGCCTTCAAACTCTTTGCCAATAAAGAACGGGCTGTATGCGTCGTTATCGCTCGTGACATTATAGCCGCCACTACCAAAGTCATACTGAACACGCTTAACCATAATTTCATCATCAATTCTAAACACACACACGCCGTCACGGGCTTGTTTGGGATCTTCTACCACTTCCACCAGCATTAGGTCTTCATCCATTAGCGTAGGTTCCATAGAGTCGCCGTACACCTCCACTACTGTTAGATGTTTACCATTTAAGCCTTGTTTTATTAACCACTCACGTGAGAACTCAAATTTAGCCACTGGGTTCTCTGAAACCACCAAGCAACCTGCGCCTGCACTTGCTTTGAAGTCGTATTGAACAACCTCTACGCTACCTTCACTCATAGGCTTACTGGAAACTTGCACTAATTGTGTATTTGAATCTTGACCTGTAGCCAACCAATTTAGATCTACTTTAGCAGCATCCGCTATAGCTTCTAAACGGTCTAGAGATGGGAATGTATCCCCCCTGATATAGCTACGCATTACGCCTTCTGACATTCCACTTTTTTTTGCGAACTGTAAAACAGCCTCGTCACCGATAACCTCAGCCAAGCGTTCTTTGAATCGTATTATTCGCTCAGAGGGATTAATACGTTTCTTGTCTTTTTTACTTCCGCCGTCTTTTTCTTTGTAAGTCATTGATAACCAACCAAATTAAAAGTAGTCCATATAAATCCACGAAAAAGCAGAAAAATACGTTTGCATTCGTATAAAAATGATCAAGAATTAATTTAATCAAGTTAATTCGTTGAATTATGTTCTCAGCTTAGTTTGTGAACTAATTGCACAGGGTATCAAAAATGAATACTTCAAACACTACATTTATGCCTACAGAGGATATGCACCGAGCGGATATTGTTGCCGCTCTTCACAAGAAAAAAATCTCATTACGTCAGCTTTCTATTCAAAACGGTATGGCTCCTAACACACTGAATAACGCGTTAGATCGTCCTTGGCCGAAAGGAGAAGAGATTATTGCAAATGCGTTAGGACTTACTCCTGAATGCATTTGGCCCGTACGTTGTGCTAATAGAGCAGCCTGAGGGATATCGAATGTGGTTTTCAGTTAAAGAGGTTATAGGTGCACCATTAATGCCAACTTCTGATGTTAGGACGAGGAGTAACTTAGATCGCCTAACAAAAGAAAAACCAGAGCACAAACGCAAGCGTCAAGGCTCAAAAGCCTTTGAGTATCATATTGACTGTTTACCTGAAGAGACACGTTTGCACCTATTGCGTAACGTTGCCAAGCAACAGACCGAACAAGCAGAGAACAGTCGCAACGCTCGCCAGGTGGTAACTCCGGCCTCGGATGAACTTTGGCTAGAGTACGACGAAGCCACCGATGCTAAAAAAGCGTCCACCAAACAGCGGTACGAGCTGTGCATGCGTGTTAAGGCGTACGTCGACGCTGGCATGAGTATGCGTAAGTCAATGAAGCGTGTTGCGGAGGAGTCTGGTGGAACGTACTCCAAAATCGTGGCCTGGTTCTACAACACTCCCGGGCTGCAAACCAACAAAATCCCAGTGGAGGACTGGTTGCCAGCATTGTTAGATAAGCAAGGCGTTCATGGTAAACGCACGGCAGCCTTGTCACCTGAAGCATGGTCAATGTTTAAAGCCGACTTTTTGCGCCCTGAAAAACCGACCGTGTCTGAGTGTTACCACCGTATGGTGAAGGCCGCAGAGAAAAACGGTTGGGATGTGCCTTGTCTTCATACAATTCGCAGCCGAGTCAATGATGACCTTCCTTATGAGCTGCAAGTCTATTGCCGGGGCGGTTTGTTTGCTACGAAGCAAGCCTTGATACCAGCACAGCGTCGAACCCGGGCTGGTATGCATGCCATGCAGCGTGTATCGGGCGATGGCCACGAATTCCGCATTCGATGCCACCTGGAAGATGGCACCGTTATCCGTCCCACCGTATGGGTATTTCAGGATGTCTACAGCTCCATGGTGGTGGGCTATGCGATTGATGTCAGCGAAAACACAGAGATGCTGGGGATTGCTCTTTTCAACATGGTTTCAAAGTTTGGCATCCCAGAAATGTTCGACCTTGACCGAGGCTCAGTCGCACTCAGTGAAGCCATGACAGGTCGTACCTCACGTCCTAAAGCCACAGGTAAAGGCAAGTTAGAGCACAAAAAGTTTGATAACGCGGAGATTGAAGGAGCCATCACGGCGCTGGGCTCAACGGTCAACTGGACTCGAGTGGAAGATGACAACGTTGGCCGTAAAGGCAACGCCCGGGCCAAACCCGTTGAACGCCTATTCCATTCTAAAGGTGGTATCGGTCAATTTGAGCGTCATCCAGCTTTTGCCGGTGCTTACACTGGTGAATCCGCCACCAGCAAACCTGCCAATTACGGTGAAACCACGGTCCCCGTTGAACGGGTGGTTGAACTGTTTGCCGAATGGGTGGCGGATTGGAACCGTCAAGAAGGCCGACGCAGTGAGATGGCTCGCGGTATCTACAGTTACGAACAGGTATTTGAACAGAGCTATCGTCAAGTCCAGGTGCGTAAACCCACGGCAACACAATTGCGTCTATGCCTGCACCGTACTCGTAAAAGCGTGAAAGTGCACGAAGGTGGCTTAGTCGAGCTCAATGCCGGGCGTTATAGCAAGCATTTAGCCAACCGCTACCGCAGTCCGTTGTTGTTCGGATACATCGGTCAAAGCGTCCACCTACGCTTCAACCCTTATGACTTAACCGGGTGTGTGTATGCCTACAGTGAGCGCGGTGAGTTCATTGGTGAAATCCCACTGTACGCTGATGTGGCGTATGACGATTTAGGCGAAGCGCGCCGCCAGAACTTATACCAAACCAAAGGGGTTAACCACGCAGCCTGGCTGAAAGAACAAATGGTCGAGTTAACGAATGACGACCTTGTTCAGTTAGCACGCAGTGATGAAAAACCGGAGCCACTCGGCGGTATGGTTCCAGGTATTGCACAAATGACACCTGAGTTAGCCAGATCGCCCGAGATGCATCAAATGAACCCAAGTGAGTTTGATGGCTTGTTTGAGAAAAAAGCGGTGGGGGCAGATTTTGAACCCACGATGGATTTGGATGCATTCATGCAGCAATACGGAAAAACGAAATGACCTCAATTATTCAACAAGTCCTAACAGTGAAAAGCAGTGAGAAACTGAGTAACCGTAAGATTGCTAAAGAGTCGGACATCGACGAAGGCATTCTCAGTAAACTGCTTAATAACAAGCCCTATACCGGTGATACCAAAGCCCAGCTCCAGAAACTTGAAACGTGGTTGAATACACGTAGCACTCGGATCGAAGAGTTTGCTGATACGCACCTGAAAGAGCCGGAATTTCTCATGCTGCCAACCGCGGAAACCATTTGGAAGCTGATGGATATGGCTCGCACCATGCGCCGCTGGTCGATGGTCTATGAAGGCTCTGGCATTGGTAAGACGGTGACCGCAGAAGAGTATCAACGTCAGCACAACAATGTCTGGATTGTCACGGCCTCCAATCTGTGCAAGTCCGCGCGCGCCATTTTGTCTGAGCTGTGTGAACGCATGCAGATCAAAGCCACCAACATGACGGTCTACCGTATGCAAAAAGCGATCGCGCAAGCCCTGGACGGCTCTAATGGGCTCATCATCATCGACGAGGCGCAATATCTGTCGGATGACGTTCTCAATGGTCTGCGTATCTTGGCAGAGCGTAAATGTGGTGTCTTTTTACTGGGCAATGACGTGGTTCGCAGCCGGATGAGCGCAGCCCGCTCCCAGGTCAATCTGAATCCAATCTGGAGCCGGATGATCCGTCCGACTTGCATCAAGACCGCGACAAAAGCGGACATCCGCCATTACATGCAGGCCTGGGGGATCACCGATGAGTCGCTGTTTCAGGCAGCGTACAATATCGTGCCTAACACCACCGGGCAACTCAGAACGCTGGGTGACATGATTATGCTCGCCAGTTCCTCCGCAACACGAAATCAGGAAGCGCTGACGCCTAAGCATCTGACTGCAGCGCATCATTATCTCAAAGAAAGCATTGGAGTGTGACCATGAATCGTCGAGGAAACGACAGTCTGAATACCGTATTGGCGCTGTTGCGTTGCCACCAGCCCTGTACGGCCAGGCAAATAACACAAGCGGAGTGTTGCTCGGTGTCAATCAGTGCTGCGAAAGCGCTGCTTACCAAAATGCACCAACATGGCGTGGTGGAGTGCGTGGGCAAAGCGAGCCAGAGCTACCTGTATCAATTAACGGGCGTCGCAGCCTATGGCACCTGCCTGCAATGTCGAACTCAAACGCCGGTATGGAACCTTCGAGAAGGTCAGTGCTCGTATTGCCACAAAAGCACGTTAGGGACCAACCAGCAGTTGGCATCGGATTTTGCGTTCTTGACACACCCTGCTTTTCAGCTCATTCATCGGGTATTTCGCCCATGGGAGGACGCATGAGCCGAATGCACACGGACGAGTTTGTCTGGCTTCGTGGCGGCTACGTTGTCAGCCGTAAGCCTAAAGGTCGGGGCGAGTTTGTGATAAGCAATTGCCCACTGCTGATTGAAAGCGACATGCCGAAATTCGACATCGTTCTGCATGACCACGGCGCTGCGCGCCATATGCAGGCGGTCCGGCTTAATCACGACATCATCTGTTGGGAAGCATAGAGGAGACTCTCTATCCAAGCAATGATTCGAGATTTTGATAATTAACTTACTAGCCTATTCAGAGAGGCAAACCAAATAAAAGGAACAAGCATGGCCACTGATCAACTCACTCAACGAGTCAATTTGGAAATGGTAATTCACTTTGAGCCGAATGCGCGAAATGGTATTGGCGAGTTCTTTATCTCTGATTGCCGAGCAGAAGCCATCACTCAAGTGGACTCGGCAATTGCAGTGACCGCCTATGGGGCAAAAGACGCAGCGTACCAAGCGATCAACCAATTCTTAAAGCAACAGAACGAGCTTATCCAGGCCGACCATTTTGTAAAAACAGGAGTACTACAATGAATCAAACGACCCAAGCACCGGAAGTGAAACCCACTCGCCTGGCAGCACCCGAAGGCTTTGTTTATAACGCGGAAGGCAATCTGATTGCCCAGTGCAACATTCCAGCTCATGAGCTGCGTAAAGATGCCTTTGTTACCGGACTGGTCAAACAGGTGAAGTCACAACGATCGCTGCTGCAGACGTTCAAAGAGAATCTGGTGAAAGCCTTTGAAGAGTTCCGCATTGAAATGCTGGAGCAGTACGGCACAAAACTGCATACCCGTGGAAATGGCGAGAATGTGGCTATGTTCAGCTTCGATGGCAAATACAAAATCACGTACAAAACCGCCAAGCTGAAAACTCTGGGACCAGAGCATGATGCCGCCCGGCAACTGGCTCGGGATTACTACAACAGCCAGAAAGATAAATTACCTCATGATGTGCTCATCGCCGTCCAGGACTTCTTTGTCAATGATGCGTCGATTGCCAATACTATTAGCTTTATTGGAAAAGACTTTCAGGATCCAATGCTGCGTCAGGCGCAGTCGGCCGCGAAAGACTCCCTGTTGGTGATTGGCAGCAAATCGTACTTCAATTTTTATGAGCGAGACGAGCAAGGCGAATATCAGCAAGTGCACTTAAACTTCACAAAACTATGAGGATGCCATCATGGATAAAATATCAGCACTCATTAACACCAGCGTGGACGATGCCAAGGCTTCATTGCTTTACACGCTAAATCGCGACCCTCAGGAAGCCAAAGACACCGCAGAACATGTGTTGGCCGCTATTCCTTCTCTGAAGGGCAACATGACCCGTGTGGCGATGCTTCGCACCATTATACGCAAGGCCAATAAACAGCTACTCGCAACGAGTAAATAAACCCAATCGCCCACCCACTCAATACAGGCAAGCGGCGCTTCAGGCGACCCCGCTTTGGCTTCGCTTTGCCTGAATTTGGTGAAACGTATATTCAACCCCGATTTAAAGGTATCTCAAAATGGATATTCAAACTGCTCAAAAGCAATTTCCTATAGGTCAGAAAGTGAAGTATTTCCCACTGTTAAATGTTGCTGAATACTTTCATGTTGGTGAAGTAAGAAGTGAACCATGGGAAGTGTGTGGTGAAGTTGTCGTCGCTATCACAGGGAAGGCTGGCGGCCTGTCTGTTGAACATTTGGAAGTGTTTGAAGAAGTTGATGGAAAGGATAACCACTCATGACTAATAAGACGTTTCAAGGATTGATGGAGCACGAGTCTCACCAACATCCTATTACCCCTATCACTGGCCGCTTTATTCTTTCTTCATTGGACGGTGATTTCAAATTTGATGAGGAATTTAAAATCGTTAAAAACGCAGAGGGACCCCCCATGCTGGATAATCCTGCCACTGTTTATTTTGAATCAGACCTAGGCGAGGGAAAAGCGAAGTACTGGACAGATAATATTGAACAGGCGCATGTGTTTTCAGATTTCGAAAGTGCTTTGTCAATGCGAGATAAAACAAACAAAAAGTATTCACCTGTCACCATATTAGCCATAGGAGGTGTTCATGACTCGCTACAAGCGCCGTATTCGCACTTATCAACACCAGCGCAGCCGGAGATGGTTCCAATATCAGAAGAGAACAAATCCAGCGATTACACCGTCGAAATCGTCATTGATACCGTCGGCATGACACTTTTGCGTGCTGAACTGGACATACAACAACCATTTGATGTCCAACGTAGCTTATGCAGCATTGACCGCCGTATTGGCGATTGTGTAAGAACCCGGAATTTTACACGTGCCGCCCGGCTTCAGGAGATGTATCAAGCACTTCAGACCGTACAGCGTAAACAGAAGGTTCTTGAACATGACGTGTAAAATGATTGAACGCATCAAGAAGCTGCTGCGTCTGGCTCAATCTGCCAACGAACATGAAGCTGCCGCCGCCATGTCACGCGCTCAGACTTTGATGCAACAGCACGGGCTATCGTATGAGAGTCCTGAACTCAGCGATGTACAGGAGATCCTGACAAAGTCCCGCTTTAAGGCTAAGGGACATACTCAATATTTTTCTGCGTTAGCATCAATGATAGCCCGTGCATTTGGCTGCAAGGTGCATGTGAACTGGAATGCACTTTCAGCCACACGAGGCGTCGTATTTACTGGTCACCATGAGCGCCCAGAGGTCGCCGCCTACACCTATGATGTGTTAGAGCGGCAACTCATTAACGCGCGCAAGACGTATATCACCACATTGAACAAACGCATCAAGCGCAGTACCAAAACCGCCCGTGCTGATCTGTTTTGCGAAGGTTGGGTGGCCAGTGTTGAGCGCCTAATCAATGATTTTGCACTCACCGAAGAGGAGTCCACACAACTTAACTCTTACCTGCAGGAGCTTCATCCAGATCTAAAGAGCACTCAAGCACGTGAAGCATCCACCAAATACGCACGTGGTGGCGTTGATGAAGCGCTTTGGGCTGGACGCCTGGCGGGGAAAAGCGCGACCCTGAATCAAGGTGTTAATGGGCAAAATCAAGGCAAGCTGACAAGCAGGTAGTTTAAACCAACGAAGAAAGCGTAAATGCGTATAAGGCTATATACGTTTTGTTAACTAGCACACCTTTTTAATGGTGTGCTTTTTGTATGTAACTAATTTCATTGTAGTATTGTAGGTTATTCACCCATAGGTAAAGTATTCAGGAGATATTATGGATTTTATCGATCGCTTAAAGGCTTTAGCAAAGAAAGTGGATCAAGTTGCTACTACTTTAACAACCGAAGAAGCTACTAAGAACGCATTGATCATGCCATTTTTACACTCAGTTTTAGGTTATGACGTTTTTAACCCAACAGAAGTGATTCCAGAGTTCACTGCTGATACTGCAACAAAGAAAGGTGAAAAGGTTGATTATGCCTTAATGAAGGATGGAGAAGTTCAAATTCTGATTGAGTGTAAAAAGCTTGGTGAGAAATTATCAACAAAACACGCTGGACAATTGTTTAGATATTTCTCTGTCACTAATGCTCGAATTGCAGTCTTAACAAACGGAACGCAATATCAATTTTTCACAGATCTCGATGCTCCAAATAAAATGGATGAAAAACCATTTCTGACATTAGATCTAGAGAATTTAGATGACCATGTTGTTCCTGAAGTAAAAAAGCTCACGAAGACTTCTTTTGATGTAGAGTCTGTTGTTGATGCAGCTGGTGAGCTCAAGTACCTAAGTCAAATTAAGAAAGTGCTTTCAGAGCAGTTCTCTGAACCTGAAGAAGATTTCGTCAAGTTCTTTACATCAAAAGTATATGATGGAGTGCAAACACCTAAAGTCAAAGCTCAGTTTTTAGAGTTAACAAGCAAAGCGGTTAAACAGTTTTTAAATGACAGTATTAATGCTCGCTTACAATCAGCAATAGGTTCCGAGGCTAAACCGTTGAAAAATTCGGGGAACGAAGAGTTAGAATTAGAGGACATTGTTGATGATAGAAAAGTATCTAAGATTCATACGACAGATGAAGAAACAGAAGGCTATAACGTCGTAAAAGCGATTCTCCGTCAAAAATTCGATGTATCACGAATCATCGCTCGAGATACACAAAGCTATTTTGGCATCCTATTAGATGATAATAACCGTAAGCCACTTTGTCGTTTGCACTTTAATGCAAAACAAAAATACATTGGTTTAATTGGGGATGATAAGAAAGAAACTCGCCACCCTATTGAATGTGTCGATGACATTTTTAACCATTCAGACCTGTTACTGGAAGTGGCAGGACGATACGAGTAATTTGAATCGTTTGTTTCACCAACCGCCTCGCAAAGGCGGTTTTCTTTTTCCTATCGTCGACCCAATCCAGACAAACCAATCAAAACGCATAAAATATCACCATGTTTTTCGTGAGTGAGTAACGTTTATGGCCATTTCCACCGTTCGCTATGGACGGCCAAGAGTCGAATACCCCAAATCCTCTGCAGACAGAACCCGTGACAGTCGCTTACGCAGCAAGGCGTTAGGGCGTGTAGAGCGCAAGTTCATTCTCGATGCGGATACCGATGCGCTCTTTGATGAGCTCCGCCTTCGTGCCGGGTTCAGCACCAAAGAAAAATCTGAGTTCTTCGCCGCGCTGTTGCTGCGTGTCGCGAACAAGAACTGGCTCGGTAAACCCTTCACCTTACCGATTGAGGAGGCGCTATGAAGATGAACATTAACCGCCATACGTATTACGGCTTGGTGCACAAAGGCGTCAAAGCGCTGCTTGAAGATCGCCTGGGCTTTTTTGATGACGACGAGTACCGTAATTACCTCGGTATCACCACCGGCAAGACCAGTTGTAAAGCACTCAGTGATGACGAGCTTCGTCAAGTGGTGCAGGAATTAAAGCAAGAAGGCTATCTACTGGATTCACCGCAATTTAAAAAACGACTCGGTGGTCAGTCGCCCCGTCAACCGTCAGGCAACCAGTGGGCCAAGCTCGCTATACTGGCGAAAGCGATGGGCTGGACGGGATTGAACGACCCGGCACTGGACAGCTTTGTGGCTCGCACAGTAAAAGTCGAACGCGCCCGCTGGCTGACGCGTGACACGATTCGTCAGGTGATTGTAGGGCTTGAGCGCTGGGTTGCGGGCAAGGAGGCCTCATGTCACGACGAGTAAAGTTTCGGGCCGAACCGCGTTATGAGGTGTTGAATCCTCAATCGCAAGATGAGCTCGAGGCACTATTGCGCGAGATGTATCCCGACAACCGCATTGCGGCCAGTGAGTTTCAAGCGGCGCTCAATCAAGTGGATAAGGCGATCATTAAAAGCGATTTGGGGATCCGTAATTGGTACACCCCAAAAGAGTTGGCCGAGTACCTGTGGAGAAGGAGTAACTATCATGCCATCGAAACCGATCCGTATGCTTCCAGCTTATGAGGTCTTTAATAGCAGCACTCGCACACAGCGCAACCATGTGCGAGATGGCTACTTCTTTGCCTCTAAATTACAAACCTGGTTTGTGTTCGTCAAAGACAAGGGCGAAGCCGCCAGCGCTCAAAAGGAAAAACAGCTCAGTCTGTTTGGGTAGGGTGTGCCGAGGGTTGAATGGCGCTTGACTCCAGTTTGGAGCAAGCGTCATTTTTATTGGTGTAACCGTAGAAGGCCCGGTTGCGCTCTATCTTGCAGGCGCATAACCGAAAGTAGGTTAACCACACTTCATCGCGGCTGGCCGCTTCACCATAGGTCTTTGGCTTTCTATCAAAGGGCCGCTCACATTCAATCAGGTCACTGCTTGGCGGCACCTGAATCACATCCTGATACTCATAGCGAGTCACCACCTTAGTATCCTGACACCCAGTCAGCAGGATAAGCGATAGACACAGTGCTGCACGTTTCATTTTTCAGTTCCTTTTCTAGTTGTTCAATGCGATCGCTTAGCCGAATGCGGGCATCGCGCTCTCGATGCGACGACGCGTCGGCGGCTTGCTGCGCCCTGGTTCGTTGGTCGGTTAATTCAGAGATACGCTGGGCCAGTTGATGGTTGGTGGTCTCCTGACTGGTGATGGTATCGCCCAAGGTTTTATTGCTGGCCATCAGTTCACTGGTGTAACCAAACAGCTTATAGTTCACCAGTAAGCTTAGGATGAGAATGGCACCTGCAACCCATAGCGCGGTGCGTTTGAATTGGCTCAGGACTCCCATGCTACTGCCATCCATTTAAGCAGATGTTCATCTCTTTATTGCGCCGTTTGGGGATGCCTGGGCAGTCGTTCTCTTCGATACGGCAGTCCTTGCCATTGACATACACCCACCGAGGATATTGTTTGCAAGCGCCAAGGTTGTCGCCCTGGTTGAACTTCCTTAGAAGCGTAGAGGTCAGGAAATTGCCGGAGCCAAGATTGAAAACAAAGCTCACCATCATGTCGTATTCCGCCTGACTCGGTTTCTGCGTGATGTGCCTTTTTACGACCCTTTCCGCGCTCGCCACATCCTGCACAAAGAACTCCGCGACTTGTTGTTTGGTCAGTACCGTGGAGGCGGTGATGCCTTCAGTGTGTCCCATACCCGCGGTCCATCGGTCTGCACTGCATTGGTAGGCTTTCAGGCGACACCCTTCTTCATTGGCAATATGGCGAAGCCCATTTTCACTGACATGAAGCTCGTCATCGATACTAAAGACGATCGCCAGTACGGCAGTGACCGAGCAGACGATGGCCTGCGTGGCTCTGGCTTTGAGGCTCATGAGGTCTCCTCCGACTCCAGCATGGCGTCATCCCCGGCTTGCAAGCGCTCCAGTTTTGCTTTGTTGAGCCGGGTCGCCACCGCGTAGTGGCGGATTGCCATAAAGCCCGATACGATCCCGACGCCAATGGCAATCAACTGCGCCGTATCCTGGACCCCAAAGCTCACTACGGTGGCCGAGACGGAGGTCAAGACCTTCTTGAGTCCAGTCATGTCCGCCAGTGACAAAAGGACAGCTTTCATTCCAGTTTCATTCATGATTTTTCTCAGGTTATTGTTGTTATTCAAAGGTTTGCTGGCTGTTTTCTGTCACAACCTCAAAGGTAAAGCTCTCTAATGTGATGAGCGGCCTTTGCTTTTTCGTCACGCTCTTGGTATCAGTGATAAGCGCGCCTTCACTGTCTTTCACGGTGCCTTTGGCGAGGTACACCCCTTCAATGCGTTGCGCCAGTGACGTTAAAGCCGCCGGCACAATGTCGCGTCCGTGTTGCGTCTTCCATGTCTCAATGGCCGTTTCAATGTTCGCTTTCGCCGTGCTTTGAATGGATTCGGCCAATGAGGCGTAATCACTGAAAATTTGTAGGTGGAAGCGCGCGGTTGCGATGACATTTTCCGCGTCCACTACGCGCACCCAATCCCCCATAGGCACGCGTTTTGCCCCTGAGCATTCCGATTGAATCAAGTCTTTGATGGCTTGATTGGGCAGCGAGCCATCTTGCAAAATGGCGCTGATCTCAATTTCATTCGGCGCGGGCGTCCATACCGAGACGTTTTTAATCGACGAACTGCTTGAGCGGGCAAAGTACTCATACGCCTCATAGGGGCCAGCCACACTGAACTTCGATGGCGAGAGATAGATGCGATACGCAAAGGCGTCATCGTCTTCAATCTCTGCGCCACCCAGTGTCGTCTCCGTGTTGCGCACGCTTTCAAGTGCGGTTAATGGCTCAACAGCTTGGTGAATTTGTCCAGGCAAGAAGCCATTACCTTGAAGGCCAGCCTCCGTACACTCGACATTCACCTGGACACCAAGCGTACCCGCACTGACCACGGTGTCATCCAAGGTCTCAAAAAGCGTTTGGTTATCCACCGCGATCACCTGATAGCCCTTGGGGATGACCAGCCCCGCGTGCTCGGTAAAGACAAAAGCCATGACCGTACGGGCCCTTGAGGCAGGCAGACGCTCGGTTTCGGTCAGCAGTCCAAGGTTGTCTAAACGCTCACCTTGTGCAAACGGCAGCAAGTTCTGTTTGCTTTCATAGTTGATGAGCGCCTTGAGTTCGTTTTTCTCGTAGGCAATTTGCTCCAGATGGAACGTCTCCGGATCGTTCAGACCCGGGTAATGCCCGGTACCGGCTTGATAGCGCGTTTTTAAACTGGCCAGATCGACGTCATAGTTGACGTCAACCAACTGTGGCTCTGGGAGGTTCGGAAATCGATGAGTCATATCAGCGTGCTCTTGATAGTTGGGCACTGGCGGTCCACGAACGGCCACTGATCGACGTGGTCACAGTGGTCGGCTTCCAGCGGTTTGGCACGTTGCCAAGATGTAAAAATTCAATCAGGTGGGCCGTAGTCAACATGGTGTTCACTACCGACAGGCGACCTTTTTCGCCTTGTTTACCCTCAGCGCCATTTTGCAAGTAAGACTCGGCGTACGCTCTGGCATCCGCCATAGATGTCACGTTGTCGATGTTACGCAGCACCTTGACTCGGTCGCCCGTCGCGGTGGCATCGCCAGCACGATAGCTGAACAGAGTGTTCGACTGTTGGTCGTACCCTTCGACTTCCACGGCCACATACTTCGAGCGAGCACTGTCAGGCAACGTGAGTGAGGTCAACATGCTGCGGTTGACGGTGTCGATTTGAATCACATCAGATTCAAAGCTGCCCATCACAAGATTCTTGCCTTTGATGGCCATCGGCACACTGGTTTGCTCAGACAGCCGGGTTAAAAACGCGGGCGTACTCTCGTCACGCTGCTCGATGCGAGCAAAACGAAAGTCCGGTGTGTTTGGGGCTTTGATAAACGACAGACCACTCTCTTTCGCCCAGGACTCGGCAACGTGTTCAAAGGTCACGTTTTCTCGCGCAATGCATTGCGGATTGTCGATAACACCCCGCTCTGGTGCCGGCGGTTTGGCGTTCGCGCCGACGATCACATCATCCGGCCCCAGTTTGAATGACACGTCATCGATGCTGAACTCGCCCCACAGCCACTCGTGTCGCTGGCCTTGTTCGTCTAGCCAGCCAATGCCCGGTTTTAATGTGTCGCCTTGGTTGGGATACCACGCATCAAAAAATCGCCGGTCCTGGTTAAACAGCGTCAGAGACACGGTGTCGGTGCCCGTTTGTTTGCTTTCCATCACGTCGGTATAGGTCATCGACTTAACAAAGCGGCTCAGCTCAGCCGTCACATCCTTGCCCGCCCAGTGCAAAATAGCGAATGGACGAATAAGCCCGGTTGCCGTTATGCCCATGGCGGCGTCTCCACCGTCACCGTGTTCACCACTTTCACGTCTGGGATGTTGACGGTTTCACCGCCATCAAAGGTGAAGTCGGTCATGGTTTGGGTCAGCGCTCGGTTGGCGTCAAACAAGGCGTCCACGAGCGCTTGATTGGTCGCATTGTAAGCGCGATAGCAAAGCTGCTCCCAGCGCTCGCCTTGACGAGCCATTAAGGTGTTCATGCACGTACCTCCACAATATCCAGTTGATAGTCCACGCTGGTCACCACACCACTCGGCAGCGTTTGGATATTGGTGCGGTTGATCTTACGAATGCTGAACTGACCATGGACAGTTGAACCGACCACCAAAGCGCGTGGTACGCCATTTTCCCCCATCTGCTCTAATTGCTTGGTCATCTTGGTGATGTCCACAAAGTGGTTGTTAAAGGTCAACTCCAGTGAGGCGGTGTGCTCATCTTCGCCCATGTTCTGGTGCGCGGGATAGCCGTTCACGAGATCTTGCTTGTTGATCTTAAAGGTGCGCGAGTCGCTGATTTTGTTTGGTGTAAAACGGCCTTTAAACACCAAATCACCAAAGCCGCCCCACTGGGCGTAGTTCGTTGCTTGCTCTGCCATGTTATTGCTCCTCACTGCGGATGGTATGACTCTCACCGGTTAACTCACTCTGAGCGGTAATTTCCGTCACATCGGGATTGGTAAACTGCTTGTGTACAGTCAGCGCTAACGTGGCTTGCCAGTCTTCACGCCAGACAAACAGATCGTCTTTGTGTTCAAAGTCATCATCACGTTTCGGCTCGCTCCAACCCGACGCCACCTTACGAGCATCGGAAATCTCTGCATCCCCTTTGATGGTTAACCGTTCACTCAGCCCGCCAAAGCCAACAGGCAGCGCCTCGCCTATGTCTTTCAACACCATCAAGTCGTTGGTCAGGTGATCCGTCATACACAGGTTGAGCTGCATTTGCTGACTGGATAAGAAGCACTGTGTGTTGCCCCCACTGACTCGGGCGGAGATCACGACATCCACCAACATTTCATAAGGGACGTAGGAGCCTTGAACTGAAAGGGGCAAACGGTTCAAACCGCGAAGGCCGTTAAACATCACGCGCACTTCTTTTCGGGCGATGGCATTAGACGGTTCAATCACGGCCTGCATGCCCAGCGCCTCTTCTAACGCTTTCTCTAATGCTCGAATGACTTTCATTGAATGGCTGCCTTTAACTGCTCTAATGCCATCTCTCTTTGCGCTTTCTGTTGCGCCGGACTGAAGTACATAAATTCGCGACCGGCGACGTTGATTTGTGGCGTTCGGATGTACAGCACATAGAACACGCCTTTCGCTGAACGTTGGTTGTTACGGTTGGTTTTGGTCTTCACTTTCTGACCAAAGGCTTTTGCTCCCAGTGGGGCGCGCCCCATGATGGAGTGAGGACGATAGAAAATTTTCCATCCTTGTCGCTCTAACCCTTCCAGGGTTTTGCGCACCCCATACACCTCAGTGCGTTTCTTGACCTGCTTGTTAACCGGGATAGCGAGCTGCTTCGCCTTCCTGGCTTTGATCACGCCGCCATCATTAATCAGCGGGGCGTGGGCTTTGTTGGTGCCGACACGGTAGTCCTCTTTCCCCGCTTGATACGTCAGTGACGCGTAGGTTTCCCCCGTGTCGAACAGCGGTTTCGCGCCTGCGTTCTTGGTGTTTTTGGTCAGCAGCGAATTGGCTTTGAACGTGCCGTTTTTCATGTTGTCACGCACGCACTGCAGCCCAAATGGTGCCAGTGTTTCTGGTAAGCCCTCTATGGCTTTAGTGGTGTTGTGCAGCGCATTCAGAAAGCCTTTCATGACCGATGAACTCCGTTGAAGCGAGTTTGAAACAGACTTGCATTCTGCCTTTTATTTCGTGGCCATCTGCCGAACGGAAGTGAACCACGCCGTCAGGGGATACGCTGCACACTCACAACAATAAATAAGAAGGAAACCCCATGGCCCCACGCTCAAAGGTGGAATTGCACGGGCTGCTTGAGCGCGTCATTGACATGTACACCGTGGAAAAGAGGACGCTGGATGAGATTGCCGCGCAGCTTAAGCATGACGGCTTTGATATCTCCCGTTCGTCCGTCCATCGTGTCATTCGCAGCAATCAGGAATTGATCGAAGAGCAGCGTCTGGTTCAAGAGCAGGCCGAGGTCTTTCTAAAGGAATTCAAAGACAGCCCCAATACCGACATTTCCGAGCTGAACTTACAGATCATGCAGCGCTACATGTTCAATGTGCTGCGTGAGCTGGAGTTTGGCCCGGAGTCCTTTAAAGATCCGAACAAACTGGCGAACTTGCTGGCGCGACTGTCGGATGCCCAGGTCAACCTCGACCGCCTGAAAGTGGAGTTTCGTAAAGGTGTGGACGCGGCGAAGGCCGAGTTCGAGCGCCAACTGACGGAACTACTCAAAGCGCAGCACCCACAGCTTCTGGTGGAACTGGTGAGCATCATCCAGGCACTGCGCATCGAGCAGAAACCCAAACGAGGCCGTCGATGAGCGGTCTGTTTGAGGGGGTGTCTGATGCGGATTTAGAGAATATTCGTGACAGCGCCCATATTGCCGTTGAGGATAAACGCCTCGCCAAACACAGTAAGGCGCAAGAAGCGCGAGCGTTAGCACGACAGGAGAAAGAAGAAAAAGCCCGTCAGAAACGCCGCGCCAAATCCAAGCATGACTTTGCCTACTTCTGCAAAACCTACATGCCGGATGCGTTCACGCTGGCGTTCAGTGAATACCAACTGGCGCTCACGCGTCTGGCGGCGAATCGAAACTTAAACCGTCAAGATGAAGTGCTGTTTAAAGAACTCATCGACCCACGCGATCATGGTTTTATTCAGCAGCCCATCAGCGGCGAGTATGAGGGTATTCTTGATATTGAGCCGCGTGACCACGGTAAAACCACCCGTAACACGCAGGCGATGCCGCTCTGGCTGGCGCTCAATCATCCGGGGTCGTTCATTGTGATTTGTGGTGCATCGGCAGATAGCGCCAAAGAGATGATGGACGCCATCAAAGATGACTTAGAAGATAACGAGCTTATCCTGGACGACTACGGCGAGCAGCGCGGGAATACGTGGACCAAGCGAAAAATTAAACTTGCGAACGGCTCCTCCATTGTCGCCGTGGGTCGTGGCCAGCGCCTGCGGGGTATCAAGAACAAATACCAACGTCCGACCCACATCATCTGTGATGATCTGTTAGACGATAAAGAGGTGGAATCCCCCACATTGCGGCGCCAGGCCGAGCGTTGGTTCAAGCGCGTGATTATGAACCTGGGTAAAGGTGCACTGACCATCATCGCCAATACCATCATGCATCCAGACGACTTGCCGTCACGCTTGTTAAACCAAATTGAAGAGGGTCGTCTGCCGAACTGGTTAGGTCTGCGCTTTAGTGCCATTACGCCGTCGGGGCGTCCTTTGTTCCCGTCGCGTTGGAGCTTACAAGACTTAGAAAATAAACGAATAGCGTCAGGCAGTGCGTGGTGGACGGAATGGATGAACCGGCCCATTGCCGATGAAGATGCGGACTTTAAAGAAGACTGGTTTGTGTACTTCAAGCCTTACGAACTTGACCTTCGAGACTGCACCCTTGGTATGGCCGTTGACCCTGCAACGGGGCTCAAAAAAGGCGACTGGTCCTTCATTGCGGTCGTGGCTCGCCACAAGATCACCATGGTCGATCATGTGCTGTTTGCCAAAGGCTGGAAAGAATCCGATTTGCAATTTGCTCAGCGCATCGTGGATGTCTACCTGCAGCATCGTCCGTCCTTTGTGATGTTCGAAACCGTGGCGTTCCAGAAGATCTATAAAAAAGAAGTGATGCGTTACGCCAAAAAGAAAGGGGTGCGTCTTCCGGTTCGCGAGTTCAAAGGCGGCAATAAGCAGGTACGGATCAAGTCGCTCTCTTCTCAAGTTGAAAATGGCCTTATCCAATTCTTAGAAACTCAGACCCTGCTGCGTCAAATGTTCTTAGAGTTTCCGCGTGGCCATGATGATGGCCCGGATGCGGTTGAAATGGCCATCAGTGGATTTGATTCCGGTTTTGTTGGCGGCGCGGTGCCACAAACACCAAGACCCATTCGCACGGCTGCGCAGGCGCTGTCTCGATTCGGCGGCGGTGCGTTAAGCCGGATACTGCGTTAGGAGGCAGCATGTTTAACAAACTCGCAGACATAAAAGCCAAGCTTTCTGATGTACTGTCGATGCTGCGTAAACTGGTGTGCATCGGGGAAGTCAGCAAGGTGGACGCGCAGCTAAGGCGCGTCAAAGTGACGTTCCCAGGATTAAGGTATCCAGAATCAGACTGGCTTCCTGTGCTGGGGATGCGAAGCAAGAGCGTGAGCATCTCGTGCAACTTAGACGTCGGCGAGCAAGTGTTGTGTCTGTTTACCCCCAGCGGCTCGATGATGTCCGGCTATGTGCTGGGGTCGATGGCGAATAAGTCAGCCAAGCCTTATATCGCCAACGTGGACAAGTTTGGTGTTCAGTTTAAAGACGGCACGTTGCTGGAATACGACCAGGCCACGCACACCGGTGTGCTGAAAATCCAGGGTAATGAGCCAGCCATCACCGTCAACGAATCGGGGGTGACGATTAACAGCCCGACCTACACCGTGAATGCCCCCACGATTTTACTCAATGGGGAAACCCATATTACCCAAGCGTTAACGGGTGACATGACGGCGACATTTACCGGACTCGTGGGTGCGGCGGGCTACAGTAGTACTGCAGGGGGAGCGGCAGTGATGAGCAGCGGCGCAATCATGAAAGGGACCGTCACGGTCAATGGGGTCACCGTCGCAGTGGTCAGTCATGATCACATCGATTCCGTTGGAGGGAAAACATCCCCCGCCAACCAATAAATGAAAAACGCGCTCAGCGCCATTCTGAGGGCATTGAAGTTGATACCGGGGTGATGGGTCAAAGAAATCATTTCAAACTCATTCAAACCGGATTTCAAACGAATTCAAACGGGGTACGTATGACCTACTCAATGAAACTGAACGGACGCGGACGACATACCGATTTGGTGTCCGATATTAAGCAGTCGCTTTTTATGATTGTGTACACGGGGAAAGGCGAACGGATTTATAGACCAGACTACGCCGCCGATGCGTTGGCGTACCTGGATAAACCTCAATGGGAAGTACAAGGTCTGAAAGTTTCCATTGCCGAATCGGTGGCCAAGTACGAGCCTCGCGTCAGGCTGGAAAGCATTATCGTGACCCAAACGGATTTGCCACAAGGCATCATTGGCATTAAGCTTTCCTGCCAAATCCTCGCTACAAGCCAGAGTGAAGTGTTTGATTTCACTAATACGGCGACTTCCGAACGGAAATAACCCCCGCAACATTCCGAGATACTGACTCCACTGATGAACAGGAGACAGTATCCATGGCCGAATTACTTCACGGCATCCGAACCATTGAATCGCTCACCGGTCCCATTTCGGTCATCGAAGTGTCGTCCAGTGTGATTGGTGTGTTTGGCACCTCTGAGTTGGCAGAGCCATTAAAGCTCTACCACACCACCCATTACGACGACGCGAAAAAAGTCTTCGGTGAAGGTACGTTGAACAATGCCATCCGTCGTGTCCACAACTATGTGCCAAGCAACTCCATCATTGCCATCCCTTTGGGTAAAGACAGCGACTTTCCCGACGTGGAAGCGCCGGTGACCTCTGGCGTCACCATGAGCACGTCAAGCACCTCGCTTTATATTGATGATGGTGCAAGCCTGCCTGTCACGATTGTAAACCCTCATGCTTATGGCATTACGTACAGCTCAGACAATGAAGCGATTGCCACCGTCGATGCGATGACGGGCGTCGTCACGCCCGTGCAAGAAGGTGTTGCCAACATCACTGCATTGGTCACCTTTAATGATGGTGAGCATGATGTCGACGAAGCGCATGTCTATGGTGTGACGGTGGCTCAAACGAACCCGAACGCTGGCAAGGTGATGAGTCCGGCCGTGCTTGGGGATTCCATGGCGACCGCGTTTTTAGGTGCTAACTCTCAGCCTAACGCCTTAATCAACCCATATGAGCAAACCGCTGTTTGGTCGATTGAAGAGGAAGCCATTGCTTTGGTTGATAGCCGTGACGGCATCATTACGCCTCTGTCTGAGGGGCAAACCGTGGTCACCGTGACGCTCGCCCCAAAGAGCGACTACCGCTACATCAATGACCAGGGGGAAGAGGTCATCGTCGGTGATGTTGCGGGTGTCGAACTCACTTATGTCTTAACCGTCGCTCGCGTGACTGATGCGCTGTTAGCAAAATTCATGGAAGCATTGCCACTGCTTCGCAGGGCAAAACAGACCTACGGCTTCTCATCCAAAATCAACATGGCGCCGGGCATCTTGCACAAGGATGGCGCGATGGGTCTTGCGGTTGCGGCCATCAGCACGATTCGCGGTGTTTGGGTGGGTGATATGCCTGAGCATATTTCAACGCCAGAAGAGGCGTATGCCTGGAAACAAAAATACACCTCACAACGTGCCTACGTAGGCTGGCCTCGTCCAAAAGTGCTGGACAGCGATGGCGCAACGGTCGTGGATTGGTACGCGCCCAGTCTGTGCGGTTTGATGGCTCAGGTAGACCGTGATCAGACCGAGCAGAACATTGTGCCAGAGACGGGCTACTGGTGTTCTCCGTCGAACTATGTGATGGCCGATGTGATTGGCCCATCGATTGAGCTGGATTACATCCCAAGTGACCCGTCGTGTGATGTGAACTATCTCAACGTCAATGGTATTGCCACGCTGATGAACCACGGCGGCTGGAAGAACTTTGGCAACTACTCGACCGCGTTTCCCGCCAAAAGCGATTACCTGTCGTTTCTTTCGGTGCGCCGCACCGCCGACATCATTGAAGAGAGCATTGAAGACGTCACACGCCAGTTCCTGGACTTTCCCATGTTCACCAGTCCGACCGATATTGCCAACACCACGTGTGGCCGGGTGAAAGATACGGTGAACGACTATCTGCGCTCTAAAGAAGGCACCGCTTTGGTGTACAGCAGCGTGTCGATTGATGCCGGTGACAACCCGCTCACCAATCTGATGCTGGGCAAGATTAAGTACCGCTATCGAATGACGCCACCCGTGCCGATGCAAAGCGTGGAATTTGAAGCGGAAATTTACGTTGAAGGGCTGGAAAGCGCCTTTAACAAACTGATTGCGTGAGGTAAGTCATGGCAGAAAAAAGTGTGGTCTGGCGTGACCAGATGGCGTTCATCAATGAAACCCAGTACGTCGGGCGCGTCAAAAGTGCGAATGCGGACTTACAGCGCAAGATGGCCACCGTCGGTGGGCTGGGCGGGATTGGGGATGTGGAAGTCCCCACCGGAAAATATGAAGCGCCGACCGCCACCGTCGAGTTTCAATCGGTTGCGCTGGGCGATGTGTCTCAACTGACGAAAAACGATGGTTGGATCAAACTGCGCCTGACTGGCCAGGTGCGCATGCTGGATCCGGAAACCGGCACCAAAATCATTGATGCCGGTATCACCCGACTACATGGCTATGTGAAAAATCCACCGGTGCCGGGATACAACGACGACGGCTCGCCGTACACCGCCAACATTGCGGTGCACTTTATTGAGATTAGCAACACCTCGGGTCGTGTGTTTATGCTCGACATGCAAACGGGGGCGAAATATCCGCCGGATGCGCCTGGGCAATTCGGTGTCACGGTCACGGTGTAAGGAGGCGATATGCGAGTTCGTAAGTTAGAGATAGTGGCGGATGGCATTCAAAAAAATGGCCAGCCTGTCACCAAAGCGCAGCTCGAATCCGTGGTGCGTAACTACAAATCGGATGCTCGTCCACCGGTGACACCGGGTCACCCAACCAAAGGCAGCGATCAGATTGCCGCGTTGGGGCGAGCGTCCAACCTTCGGACCGAAGCCGGCACGGGAGAGAAAGCCGGCAAGACGGTGCTGGTGGGTGAAGTGGTGTATACCCCTGAAATGGAGCAACTGGAAGATTCTGGTGCATTTGAAGGGTTCAGTGCTGGCATTCACCCCATGCCGGATAAAGACGGCGAATGGTACATGCACCATCTGGCGTTCCTGGGGCAGCTTCCTCCGGCAGCGGACACCAAAACCCGTGATGTGGTGAACCTCAGTGATAGCGATTTTTGCGATGGCGCTATCTATCTCAGTGCAGAAGTCGGTACTCAGTCTGGCTCTGATGACAATGAAACAGGAATCAATATGAAAAAAGACGAACTCAAAGCGCTGATGGGCGACGTCGTTAAAGCGCAGCTCGAAGCGATGGGGGTGAAACCCAATACGCCTGCACCGGCTAAAAAAGACGGCGAGCCAAGTAAGGATGGCGACGTCACCACCGATGACGATAAGTCAAACGTTGCGGTCACCGCTATGCAAGACACGTTAGCTGGCGACCGTAAAGAAACGCTGACCGAGCTGGCGGACTCTCGTGAGATGAGTGATGAGCTGCGCAAGAGCGTGAAAGCCATGATTGATGGTGCTTCCGCTATTGAGCTTTGCGCCTCGGGTGATGGCAACCGCTACAGCCAACTCAAAAGCATGATTGCGGCCATGCCCGAAAAGAACACGACGTCGTCCCAACCTTCGGCCTGGGACCAGTTAACCCAACACTTAGAGCTGGCTGATAACGGTGGCGCTAAAAAAGACAACTTTGATCCGGAGGGCTGGTAATGGATTTTGCAAAGAAGACCACGCTAAAAGGTGCTCCCGCTGTCGTTGGGAGCCACCCCGGGGGCAACATTATTCAACAAGTACTGGTGGACGCAGGTGTTGAAGGACTGAATGTGGGACATGTCGTGGTGATCACCGACGGTATCATTACGCAGCGCTGGGATGGCTCACCAATGATCACTGCGGTCGATGATGGCGCGGGCAATATCACAATGACACAAGTGGCCTTGGGCATTGTCACCGCGAACCAGTTTGAGGGGGACGGTTCGGTCTCCACGTTGCGCACCGGCACATACCTTCGTGATCGTGTGGTGCTTGCCGATGGCCGTGCACTGTCCGCGTCGAATGAGTTCACTTTGTCGTTGTCCCACCTCTTTGCTGAAGGAGCCTGGCTATGAGCCCGCTAGAACAACACAAAGCCAAACAAGACGGTGTGTTTGCCAAAGCACTGCGCGAAGCGTCTAACGCCTTTGTACAGATGGGCGCACACCCTCGCACCTTGCTGCATCACTCACGTCGTAACGATCTGATTGAGCAAGCCATTGCGACATTGCACATTCTAAAACGTGAAGGCGATGCGTATCACCAGCTCGGTCAACCGGTGGCTCAGACGTCGCCTGACGTCGATTCGGATGAGCCGCACGTCGGTTTTGTGAAAGTGGATGACGCGCCGGTACGGGTCAGTCCGTTGGCTAAAGGCGGTGATGAAGAAACGTTCGTACTGGCCATCAATAACCCATACGAGCAAATCGTGAAGTATTCATCCAGTGATACATCTGTGGCTACTGTGGATGAGAAGACAGGTGTCATCACCCCTGTGGGCAATGGTGAAGTCTCCATTCAAGTGGCATTGACCAAAAAAGGGGACTACCCACGTGTTGAGGACAGTGTTGAATTAGTCATTGAAGCGTGTTTGGAGAAAGACACACTAGACGCTGGCTCTGAGCAATAACCCTCCCCATTCATTACAGCCGCCTTGACGCGGCGGTTATAAAGAGAAAGAAGCATGGATATTATTGATATTTTACGCGGCCTGTTAGCCCCTCAAGAGTGGTCCGAACTGCTCAACAATTATAAAAAGCGCAAGCCGGTCCCAATGCGCATCCGCAAGAAAGTGTTCGGGGATGCGGTGTTTTACCCGAGCGTGCGCATTCCCTGGAATGTGCTCAAAGAAACTCTGTCCAACATTCCTGTCGTGCGCCGGGGCACCAAGGCGTATCAACTCGGTGGCGACGACTTAGAAACGCAATCTATCGAGCCGCAAGGCTTTTCGACCGTCTCACACATCTCGGCATCGGAGCTGAACAACCTGAAGGCTTTGGGGCTAAAGAACATTCAAAAGTTTTTTGACATGCTCCAGTTTGGCGTGATGCGTAAGATTGAAGTGTCCACCGAAGCGCTGTGCGCACAATCCCTGACCGGCAAGATTGCATATCCCATGAAGACCGCGGACGGCGCTCTGGAGCTGTTTGAAGTGGATTATGGTGAAACATTGCGCTACCGATTTGACACGTCACTCCTGGCACCAGAGGCCACCATTGAACACGTGTACACCGCGTTGCAAGAGATGGATGAAGCCATTCAGGCCAAAGGCTATGGTGCCAACATTGAAGTGCTGTGTGGCAAAACGCTGTTTGCCCGTATTGTCACGCTGGCGGGTAAGAACCTGTCCAACGTGCTGGATGTGAAAGTCAGCAAAGGTCAGGTCAATGTTGGGGGCTACGTCATTACCTCTGAAAACGGCTCTTACGAAACCATGGTGGGCGGTGTCAAAACACGGGTAAAAACGGTGGATGATGACAAGATGGTGATGATTGACCTTGATGCGGGTCACACCCCTTACTATGCCGCACTGGACGACCTGGACGCCGGTCTTCAGGCATTGCCGTTCTTCTCCAAAGTGAAGAAAGTCGATGACCCATCAGGGGCCGATGTGTACACCATGTCAAAGCCTTTACCGGCTGTCGTCGTGGATGCGATTTGCTGGGTCGATGATGCGCTGGCTCCGGTCGCGTAGGTCCCCCCATGACGATGACCCTGACGCAGTTAAGAGCGATGGTTACTATCCAGGGCGTATCAGACGCCCTGGATGAGCAAATCTACGCCTCCTTAACGTACAACGATGAAAAAAACGCGCAAACCGCCTGTCAATCGGCCGCCCGTTGGTGCTATGCCTATCTGGGTCAAAAGAATGCGTTGACTCGCCTCTACAGTGACGATGACAAGGAAGTGCTGACGGAAGCCATGACGCAGATGGCCATTTATGAACTCGGTGAAATCAGCGAGTTTGATTTTGACGATCGCAAAGTCGAAGCCATCGCGTTACTCCATTCATTGCTTGGTCTTAATAACGGCGCTGAACAGGGCGCTCAATACACAGGAGCTGCGATTGCCCGTGATAAAGAATCTCACCTTGTCGTCCCTTATCGCTCGGCTTCCCACCGACGTTATCGTTAATCACTACCCATTGCCGACCGAGTTGGGCAACGCGCGTTACCAAAGCAGTAACTACTATTTTGGGGCCATTCGCGCCATGCTGCTTGATGAAGAGGTGGCGTCCGATATTGAGATGCGTCATGCCACCGCGATGACCGTGCCTTACGTGATTGAAGGCTCTGCCAATGACGTTGCATTTTACAACGATGTGATGGCGGACTTCGATTTAGAAACGCTGATGGAGCAGATGCTGGGGGCGACGGAGTTTGGCTTTATGCCGGTAGAGCTGATTTGGGAGAAAGGCGGCTCGCAGCTTGTCCTCACCGATTCTGAGCCCAAACGTCCTGAAGACTTTCGTCTATTAAAAGATGGCACCTTGGTGTACAGCGCGGTGGACTACACCGCAAGAACACCGGTGACAGGTAAAGTCATCCCCGTTCTGCGCAATGCGACCACTGAGCGTCCGTACGGTGAAACCATCTTAGAATCGGTCTGGCCCATTTGGCAAAGTAAGTGGATAAGCTGGGCCAACATTGAGCGTCTGGGGGAGAAATACGCCATTCCTACGGCCATTGCCCTGGCTGAAAACGCGAACGGTGATAACGATTTACAGAAAATAGCAGACTCACTGGCGCCTGTGATGAACGGCGATGCTGTGGCACTGTCTGGCGTGAAAGAGATTGTTGCGCTCGATGCGAATGGCAAGGTGGACGAGCTGCTGCGCACCATTGAATACATCGACAACAAAATCTCCAAGCGCATCACAGGGCAGACTCTCACCGGTGGCAATCAAAAGTACGGCTCTCGCTCATTGGGTGAGGTCCATGAACGGGCCGCCATGCGCGTCTCTAAACGCGATGCCCGCATGGTGCATAAGACGCTCAACGAGACGCTGTTTAAGTGGATTTTTCTGGCTAACGGCCGTGAGGGGAGCATCAAAGTCCGGGTGGATGAAGACGCTTACAAAGCGATGCTGGAATCGGCTCTGGCAAATGGCTCAGGTATGGAGCCGGTTCAACCGCTTTCCCCCCTGACCTTATCAGACGCCCCAGGAAAGCACCTATGTCTGCTTTAACTCACCTTGACCAGAAAGAAACCGACAACCTCATCAAATTGCAGCGCCTCGAAAATGAGGCGCTTTCCTTCACCGTCAAAAGCCTTTCAAGGGAGCTGGAAGCAGCGTTCAAGGCGCATTCAACCCCTGATGACATCGATATCACTCAGGTCACCCACCCGTACACCAACATTTACGCCGCATCGATGATGGTCAGTTGGTTGCTGGGTCAAGCGCATGTTCAAAACGCCATCACTGAAGCAGAAGATAAGCCCGTCGAGCTGACCTATGCGCCCATTTACCTCGCGGTGGATGATGTGCCTTTTCAGGAAGCGATGGATGCACTCAAAGTGATGCTACCGACCGATACCAAAGAGTATCGTCAGATGGAAGCGGCCATGAAGCTGCGTGCATTCACGGTGGCGAACGTCTCCAGTATTGATGCGGTCAATCGCGTGAAGAAACGCTATGAAGACGCACTGGAAAGCGGCGCTTATCGCTCTGAAACCCTGGGCAATATTCGTCAGCTTCTCGAGCAAGAAGGCTTATCTGAAGCCAACCCGTACTGGCTAGAGTTGCATTATCGCAACAACATGATGACGGCGTACAACTCTGGCCGCTGGACCCAGATTGCGAATAACGATTTGGTTGAGTTCCTGGTCTATTCGTCCGTCCTGGATTCGGGAACGACTGAGCTGTGCAGAAAGCTCGATGGCGTGATCAAACCTAAAGACGATCCGTTTTGGGAACGTTTCTACCCACCCAACCACCATAAATGCCGAGCCACCGTGTCTGTGTTGTCACGTAAGCAGTATGACGCGCTGCCGGCATCAATGCGACGCGCTTCAGAGCAAGTCAGCGGTAAGGCTTTGGACAAAGATGCCATCACTGGCAAAGAGCATCAGTTCACCAGCTCGCCATTGGTATCAATGAAAACGTTGCCCGCATCGATGATGCAGCGAGCGCAAGAATACAGTCTGACACAAAGCATTCTAAACTACTCGCTGTCGCAAAGTCAGCGTGTGCTGAATGAGCAAGTCCAGTTGGTGTCCAAACACGTCCTGTCAGCCGCGACACTCAATAAAGCGATAAAATACTCACCAGAGCTCGAACCGTTCCGGGAAATGATTCAGGAGAAGCTACTCAGTCAACCGGATGCGATTTGGTATGGACTCGATCACATGGCGGACGGAGCATGGTTACCTGTGTTGACGTATCAATTGGTGCTGGATGACCAACACTCGGCCTTGGCCTTGGTAGCCGCGTTTGACGAGGCCATCGTGCTCAATATTCACTTTTCCCGTCAATCCGAGCTGGATAAGCGACTTGCTGACCACATCAACATGTCGGATAGTCGCCAAAAGTAAGGTTTTACTGAAAAAATGAGTGCAGGGTGTTGTGTGCTTGACGATGATAAGTCTATCACTTAATTTAAATGCACTCATCCTCAATAAGGTTGAGTCCCCCTTTATCTAGCAACGTCAGATTTGCCCGCACGCATTGGCGGGCTCTTTTTTTAAGTGCCCCTCCCGGTGTGACGTTCTCCTCAAATCTTCACAAACGGCAAAATCACCAGATGAACCGTGCTTTTACCTAGTCTTTCCGGCTACGCCTTGCCGCCTCTCCATCGTACAATATCGCCATTTATGATGTCGCTTCAGGGAGAGTAACCATGTCAATAGACTTTGATTCGTCGCGTAAGGTAGTGCGCGCTGGCTATAAGCCCGTTGTGGATGAGACCGCGCTGACTCGTCCTGCGGAAGGTCCGGTCCAAGAGACGCCGGAAAAAGCGCCAGAGCAGGAAATCAACCTCAAACTCTACTGCAGTCCGGATGAACTCAACACTTTACAGACGGGTGTCTGGCTGTTAGGTGCGACTGATAACGAAAAGGCGGTTGCCCAATGGAAAAAGCAGCAAACCAGCGAAGGCGACAGTATTCTCACCGCGCAATGCTTTGAGGCCGAAGAGAAGACGCTCTATCACGATCTGTTTTTACACAGCGGTCAGTCAGACGCGTACACGGTCATGCCTAACCCGACTGACAGCCAAAAAATCAATGCCGAATTTATACCGGTGAAGCTGGCTGTTCAGGTCAGTGAAACGCGCCTTGGCTGGCCGACGGCCGGGTATTTTTACCTGTTTTCTGAAGGCAAACTGACAAAAGAATTCAAAGTGGCCGGTGACGGTCGCTGGACGTTCCAGGTGACGAGATCGGATGCCTCAAACCTGACCGAAGAGCGGCTCTCTGAGCATCACTACGCCAGCATTTTGCTGCCCTATAAGATTGAAGGTCAGCCCGCGCCCGAGCAGCACCTACTGTATCGGGAAGAAAAGCTCACGGCGGATGAGTTGGCCCAAGCCAGTCCCGACTGGCTGAACCAACATGCTATGACGCTGGACATGGACCAGGTGGTCGGTATTAAGCAAACACCTCTGCTTGAGCGGAGCGCCGAACCTACGCCTGAAAATGAAGTGCCTTCACCGATAGAAACTGTGGCGGCGGTGCATCCGTACGGCGATACCTGGGGACGTTACAACCAGCATGAAATTGATGCGCAGACCGTCAACATCACGCAAAGTCCGAGCATCGCAGACCATGTTCCCGTTCTGAACGTTGCAGCGTCCATGGCGACTGGGTTTTCACTCGGCTGGATACAGGTTTTGCGCTCTCAAAGTCAGGCTCAACTTTGGGCGGATTTATTTACAGAGGAGACCAGTGAAGCGCATCAAGCCTTGATTCAAAAATACAATACACACCTCAATGACCCCGTGCGTCAAGGAGAACTGGTTCTGCTGCCCACCGCGGAGCCGGAAAACGACGAGCAACGGCAACAACTCAATGCCATGCTGGAAGAGGCGCTGGCAGCGAGTTCAGCCCTGTGCGAGCTGGATGATGGACAGGTGGCCACAGTCAATCGTCACTTTGAACTGTTGGACCACTACGCGAATCAACGTACGGAATCTGGAGATGTGCCATCAGAGCAACCGGATTACTATGCGCATGCGTCAACCGGTGTGGGTATTGCCACCGCGATGGTTGAGCAGCATTTGAAGAATATCAATCAGGTGTTATTGGAAATTAATGATTTGTATATAGGGCAAGTGGCCATGGCCAGTCGCGTTGGTGGTATCAACTATGGTAGTTTTGTGTCAGAACGAGCGGCTCTGTTTAAAAAGCTGGACGACTCGTTTGCGATGTTATCCAAGCGCAGTATTCAGCTTCCTGTTAACACTCAGATTAAGCGGGCGCTGAGACTGTCGACTAAGTCAGTCGTGCATCACGCGGATGAGATCATCGCCAAAGGGTTCGTGCCGAATATGGGCAAACGCATTGCAAATGTGGCAAAAGGCATCACTGCTGCTCGCTGGGCTGGCTATGTAGGCGTGGTACTGGGTGGGGCCAGTGCCGCGGATACTATCTACGAGGCCTGCAAAGTGGACGGCACCGGGGAGTGCGGCAAGACCGCGACCACCGAGGTCGGTGGGTTTATGGGCAGTCTTGTTGTCGGTGGCAAGGTCGCAGGTATGGCCGCCGGTGCGACCGTTCTGGTATTGAGTACCGCCGCTACACCTGTTCTTGCGGTCGCGACCATTGGAGCTTTCGTAGCAGGTGGAGTCATTGGCGGAATGGCAGGTGATGCCATTGGCAGAAAGATTGGTGAATCAGTATATATTGCATATGAATATGTTGTGGAGTTATTTGAATGACAGAACCTTGGTGGGAAGTCGGAATAATTGTTTTACTAGCAGTGTTTGGCGGTTATATGCTCCTGTGGGCAGTTCCGGGTACTTTGTGTGGCGTGGTGCTATCTTTGGGAGATCCACAACGTATTGTGTACATCGACAAACAGTTGTCTAAAGATGTCAAAAAGTTGCATGCTAAGCCCATGTGCATGCTGTCGGCCAGCATTATGTCTCGTTATGTGGATTATTGCATTTCGTATCCGTTTATTCGGCATCGGGTGACCACCGAGTCGAAAAAGTTCCGGGCATTTATGTGGTTCAATTCATTGGGCTTTTGGAGTTTTATTATAAGTGGTGTATTAACGTTAGTGGTTCGTATATTGGATATATTGCCGCATTCTTGAATATGACATTACCGTAGGACTAGATATGTCAATCTTACCCGTTTTATACGGATATTTGAATTTTTGAACTGTGAGCGGCAATTCACTATTGCCGCTTTTTATTAAAACACTGGCTATTCCCCGCACACCATAATAGTGTCGTGTCGCCTTAAAACGAGAGTGGGAATAGCCGTATGTTACCTGTCAAAACCGATGCCCAACAACTGGTCCTTCTTATTGTGGAACATGCCCGCCAGGGTGTGCTGGATCCTTATATTATTGCTGAAGCATTGCCTGATTATTCCATCCATCATGTTGCATTTGTCATTGAGCAATTGGCCCAGTTGCCTTACCCCGACCTTAGCCAGCTCATACGAGATAGATAACTGTACAAATACACAGTAAATCATGATAGGGTTGTTTCGTGTTTTGATGCCTTGAGTACCTGAGACCCGGCCCCCGGAGAGGAAGCAGCAAAACGCCACCAGTCATGTGCCTGCATGGCTGGTGGCTTTTCCACATGGCGTATTCAAGGCTCTTGTATGACAGGAGATAAGAATGCAGCAACACACCCTTTGCGATGGCCGTGCCACGCTGATTCATGCTGATTGTTTGGCGTACCTAAAAAACCTGAGCGACAACACGGTCGACCTCATCCTCACTGACCCACCTTATTTTCAGGTCAAGAAAAATGCCTGGGATAACCAATGGCCTGATGTCGACACCTTTCTGGCCTGGCTTGATGAAGTGCTGATGGAGTTTTGGCGCGTTCTGAAGCCCTCCGGTAGTCTGTACCTGTTTTGTGGCTCAAAGCTGGCCAGTGACACTGAAATTCTACTCCGGCAGCGTTTCGACGTCTTGAACCACATCATCTGGGCCAAACCGTCCGGCCCTTGGAAACGCATGCATAAGCCGGATTTGCGCATGTTCTTTCCGGCCACCGAGCGCATCTTGTTTGCGGGCCACTATAAGGCCGAAGGTTACGCCAAAGGCTGCTCCGGATACGCATCGCAGTGTCAGCAGCTCAAAAAGCAAGTCTTCAGGCCTCTGATGGACTATTTCATCAACGCCCGAAAGCGACTTGGCGTCACGGCTAAGGAAATCAATGCGGCCACGGACTCCCAGATGTGTTCACATTGGTTCGGCGAAAGCCAATGGAAACTGCCCAACCAAAAACAATATCAACAACTTCAGGCTCTATTTGCTCAAAAGCAGGGAAAATTGTCCCGGACACACAGCGACTTGACAAAAGAATACGACGGTCTTCAATCTGAATACCAGGCGCTGGTTCGTGAATACGATGATTTGAAAGCTCAATACCAGCATTTGCGTCGGCCTTTTGCCGTCACTAGTGAGGTTCCGTATACCGACGTCTGGCACTTTCCCCCTGTTCAGTATTATCCGGGGAAACATCCATGTGAAAAACCGCAGTCGCTGTTAGAGCATATTGTGACTGCTAGCAGCCGAGAGAATGACGTGGTGTTGGATGCGTTTATGGGCAGCGGTGCAACGGGGAAAGCCAGCCTGAATTTGAATCGCCGTTTTATCGGTGTTGAGATGGAGGAGGAAACGTTTGAACAAACGCGATCGTCTATTGAAAACTTAATGGTTAGACCGTAACAAAAAAAGAAAGGCGCCCATTGGCGCCTTTCTTATTTCAGTTATACAGCCACTCATCGGCTTCATCAAAGATGTCTTCCAGGAGCTGCTGAAGCTTTTCCCGTCGGGTTTTGTCTTTTTCCTGAATATCCAGTTGGTTGTTCTCTCCCTTGCGTACCCGGACTTGCACGTTCGGGTAGACCTTGGCCAAGCGACGCTGGACTTCCGGTTCAATCAACGAGAACTTACCGTCAGGTAAGTCAGACTCTTTAATCATCATATTCACGCGCATACAGAACTCCTTTAAAATATTACTGTATATATAAACAGTATATTCTATTTTTAATCCAGGTCAACATGCCCCATATCACGCCACAAATCGTCCATGGCATCATGCAGTGCCTGCTTGAGTTGCGGTGTCATGTCCCTTAATGCCATCACCAGCGTTTGCGCTATCGGCTCAGGGTCAGTATGAGAGGTGCTTAACTGTATCGTCGGCGTAAAGTTGACTTCGATGGCGGCCTGTGGGGTGAGTTTGACTTCCTTGACCTGGTCACTGACAGACTGAATCGTTTGTTCCGTTTGGGTCACGGCTTGCTGATGGGCATCCGGCTCTTTATCGCCACCCAATACATCATAGAGCCAGGAGGCCAAGGTTTCCCCCGCCACTGAGCCACCCACGGAGCCTGCCACCGCTCCGGGTGCTGCACCGACACCCCCAAACAGCGCGCCCAATGCGCCGCCCCCTAAACCGCCCAGCCAAGAGCCTGCGGTCGCACCGACGTCTTTCCAGACTTGTTCGGTATCACCTTTCAACGCACTGTCACCGATAGACAACGCACTTAATGCGGTCCCGAGAAACGGCAACTTCTTCATCAACCCTTTGCCGGCCCCCGAGAGCGTTGTGCCAGCTCTTGACCACAGGCTGGTCCCTTTTGCTATGTTGGCAACAGGCTCGGCTGCCTTAGAGGAAAACAGGCCACTGAATAGACGACTGGGCTTGAAGCCTTTCTCTGCCCCTGTAGCGACACCAAACACTTTTCCTAACGCCTTCTTACCCATGCGGGTGGCCATCAATCCTCCGAAGCCGGTCAAACCCACAGACCCCGCCAGTCCGGCATAGCCTAATGCTGAGTGCTCATTCATGGCCCCCGTTGCTGACCCCGTCACACTGGATATCGCGTCCCCTAAGCCATCAAACTTATCAATGAGATTGGCTGCACTGTTAGACACCGTATCGGCCATGGAGCCCAAGGCGTTCATCGCTTTATCCATTGACGTGGCGATGCCCTTGCTTGCTTCATCCAAAGATTGTGTGCCTTCGAAGACCTGAGCGCCTTCTTGCAGACCTTGTTGCATGGCATTCAGGCCTTGAGTGCCAATATCCTCAGACAAAATGGTGCCGCCCATCGCCTCAAGGATCGGTTTCACCGCAGCCGCATCGGTTTGACTGGCGCTGTTCACTAAAGCCAGCAGAGCGGCGTAGTGGTTCCCGGGCGCCTCACCTGTGGCCACATCATTGCGCACCCGGTAGGCGGCTTCTTTAATGCGATTGCGCAGGTCGATGTCGCTTATCGCATCAATGGAGCCCGCTTTATCGTCTTCGCCGACCAGTTTGGCAAATTCCCCTTTATCGCTGAAACGTGCCATGAAAGATTCCTTGAAAGCATCCCCAACTTTGTCGGTATTCCACACACCCGCCTGACGGGCACGAACGATGGAGGCGGCGAATTGGTCGAAGGAGATTTTATCGCCGAGCAAAGGGGAGTATTCGGCGAACGTATCGAGTAGGTCGCCATTCGCATCGCCGACCATTGAGCTGGTGGCGTACACTTTATTGGCGGCTTCCTCAATGCTGATACCAAAACCTTTGGAAATGTTCGCCAGGGCACGAACGGTTTCTGGTGAGGAATAGTCAGGGAATATCTTCTGCAGTTGAATGGCCGCTTTTGTTAGAGCTTGCGTGTCGTCTTCACCTAAGTTCTGTTGCTTGGCTAACGCCTGGGCGGAGAAGATGCTCTCCTGATCGGCGCCATACCGTCGGATCAAGTCGGAACGAAATTGCCGCTGCTCTGCTGACTGCACGTCATCCAGAGAATAGCTGCTGCGGGCCGCCAGTAACCGCTCGTTGCGGGCCTTGTCGTTTCCTGCCCAGGCCAACCCTGCCGATGCGACAGCGCCGCCCGCCATCGTACCGATTTTCTCAATGTGCTTAAGCGCACTTCCTTGCTGCTTCAGACCTCGGTTGGTTTTTTGGATTTCTGTCTGAAGGCGCTTCTCCTCCTGAGCAATGTTGTTGATATCGATGCCGGTGTTTTTCAGTGTTCGCCCAAGCCGCACCAGCTCGCGCTCTTGTACTGTAATGGCTTTTTTGTTTTGAGTTTCCTGCTGATTCAGCGTCTTCAGCGCTTTTTCCGCTTTTTTAAACGCATCGATGTCCGCCGTGGTTTTCTGTAGCTGCTTAAACTCTCGCTCCAGCTTACTGGATTCTTTCTCAATCTTTTTAGACTGCTGGGTAAACGCATCCTGAATACCCACAATCAGTTCTAATGCGTAATTGCTGTTGCTACTTTTCATGATTAAACATCTCAATAAGATACGCGAACTGTGCCCAATCGGCCCGGAGCAATTCTGAAGCCGTCACAATGCCGATTTTTCGATGGGTAAGCAGACGAAAAGATTGGTCGAATACCGTTGATTTGATTCGGGCGAGATTCAGCTCTTTCCCATCAAATGCGCCAGGTTGATGTGCTCCTCATAAGGCAAGTTAATCAGCATGTCGACCGGCACCACCACTTCGCCTTTCATTCCTAATTTCGTCAGCTTTCCATGCTCATCCCGCGCTTCTTCCACACGTTCACCGAATACGAGAATGCTGGAGGCAATGTGGGCCGTGATGGCATCGTTGGACTCAAAGCCGTATTGCTCTTTTGTGAATCGCACCGCCTCAATGCGGTCTTTCACCAGTGCTTTACGCACCCGCTTCGCACAGTTGAGCACCATCCCGCCAAACTGGATGGGAGTATTCAAAATGCAGAGGTCAAATTCCATCATTGCACGCGCAATGTCTTCCAGGGCGAAAACCTGAGCGTCCGGTTTCGATACGGTTTCAATGGTGTTGTTCGGTTGATGTTCAGTGTTCATGATTTATCTCGATGTGAGTGAGGTAGAGCCCGCATTGTGTCTTTATATCACCCAGCCATCTGCCGAACGGAAATGAGGATGTTGAGACTCGGTATTCTGTCATCACTGGATAAACGAGACGTAATGATGCTGCCCAAAATCTTAAAGCAAGACATCCGGCTGAGAACACTAAGCCGTCTGACCTCCGAAGAAATGAACGAGGTGCGCTCAGCGATTCAAGGGTTGCAGGTACTGGATATCGACCATGTGCATGAGTCGTATCTGCCCTGGCTTGCCTGGTGGTTTCGAGTTGACACCTGGAACGATGCCTGGCCGCTTGAGCGCAAACGTGCCGTCGTAAAAAATGGCCTGACACTGTATAAGTACAAGGGCACCATTTGGGCGGTGGAGCGCGCATTGGACCTGACTGGCTTTGACCCAAAACTCACCGTTTGGCATCAAATGAATCCGCCTGGCGAGAAAGGCACTTTTCTTGTGGAAGCCACCCAGGAACAAGGCGGCTTGACTCAAAAGGATTATGAGAACGTGGTGACGTTAGTGGAGAGCAACAAACAAGGCTCCCAGCACTGGAACATGATCGTCCGGAATCCTTTAAGTCGTGGCGGCATCTATGCCGGCATCCATACCCGCAGCCGAAAACGCATCACCGTGACTCTTATGGATTGATTATGGCGAACGAACCTTTAAAAAGCGCAGTGGTCACTGACGTCGGTTTGGCTAAGTTAGACGCAGCCTACCAAGCCGGTGAGAAAGTGATTATCCGAGAAATCGCATTGGGCGATTCAAACTTTGAATATGTTGAACCTAACACCGCCTTCACTCAACTCGTTAACGAGTTTGGGCGTCAAGACATTAATGAAGGCAATACCACAGACCGGTGGATCCATGCCTTAGTGTATGTCGATAGCACCCGGTTTGCCGGGGAGTCCGTTTGGGAGTTTGGGCTATACGATGATGAAGGCGATATGATCATCTACAGCTCATATGTCCCCAGCTTGGTGCCTGATATTGGTCAAGATTACATTCAATTGGAAATCGAATGCTCCGTCGATTTATACAACGCCTCTGCTGTGACGCTTGAAGTGACCCCCATTTACCCTCAAGCCACAGAGCGAGAGCGTGGTATCGCGAAGATTGCGACGGTGGAAGACGTCACAACCGGGACAGACGATGAAAAAATACTGACCGTTAAAAAGTTGATGCATTCACTGGGAGTACCGAATGTCATCGACAAGCTGGTCACTAACCTCTGGTTAAAGTTGGCCGCAAAAATATTCCCTGTCGGTGCGGCCATTCCTTGGTTTACGAATGAAGCCCCTGATGGCTTTGGTATCATGAAGGGTCAGGCCTTTGATGTGAAGACCTATGTTCAACTTGCATCCATTTGGCCGAACGGCATTATTCCCGATATGCGCGGCTGTGGCGTCATCGGGAAAGAAGACGGGGAAACGGTCGGAGCTTGGGAAGAAGGCCAAGTCAAAGCGCATGGACACCCCGGCTCGAGTGTCGGCTCTACAAATTTGGGGACCAAAAATTCGAACACGACGGGTAGCCACGCGCACCCATATACAGTGAGGACCATGTCTGGCGCGCTCTATGGAGGGAGTTATAATGCGGGCTTTAGCAATCCATCAGGAAGCTATACAAACACAACGGCATCCGCAGGTAACCACTACCACTCAACTTCCATTGGCGCTCATGCTCACAGTTTATTCATTGCACTGTTTGGTGCGTCGAGAAACACCATTAACCACCGTAAAGTAAACTGGATAGTAAGGCTGGCATAATGACTAAATTCTTCGAACACTCTCAACCCGTCAACGTGTCACGTATCACTCCAGATGGGTGGTGGATTGAAAATACCGTAGAGCACGTTTCTAAAGGTACCGCTTTAGGTTCGGATTTTACTCAGACTGTTTATACTCCATCAAGCGCTGGGATGATTGCCCATTACGATCGTGATAAAGACGTTTGGTCCAATGAAATCGAAGACATGACATGGAAAGCGTTTTGGGATGAACACGGACGTCGTTACGTCATAGGCCAGCCAGATGGTGATTATCCAGAGTGGGCGATACAAGAACACCCACCTGAGTACGATCCTGACACTCAAACCGTCTTATACAAAGAGGATGAGTGGGCAGTCTATGAGATCCTTATTGGCCAGTCCTACTACAATGAGTGGGGGATGGCGTTTTTGGTCTCAGACTACAACTTTGAACTTCCTGACCATCATGTTTTTGAAGCACCACCAGAGCCTAATGAAGGGTTCGCAATAAAGTTAGTGAAAGGCACTTGGCAGGAAGTCCCGGATCATCGAGGTCAGTATGCTTATGCGAAGGACAGAGACAACCCTGAGCTCTACGACTATTTAATTGAAACTATCGGGGATGTGCCAGATACCCACACGCTTCTTGCCTATCAGCCTTATGATTCGTGGATGAATGATGTTGACGGCTGGGCCTATGACCCAGAGCGCCACAAGCCGGTGCGGGCGGCAGAAGAATTAGAATGGCGAGATCGTGAGCTCTTTAAGGTTCTGAGCCGCATTGATCAATATGAAAAGGACCAGAACTATCCAGAAGCGCTAAGAACTTCCCCTATAAAGACTGAGGAGCAGTTCATTCAATTGCTCAGGGACCGAAAGGTATTGAGTGACTATCCAGATTCTGACGGTTTCCCTTTTTCTGAACGTCCACAATTATCCGGCCTTTCAGATTGATCTGTACCCAGCTATCGCGCTGGGTTTCCTTTAACCTAGATACAAAATCTCTCGTTGAGAATCGGCATCGATAACCCAGGTTTGTTTCGCGAAATCCCGCTTTATTTCGGTTAGTTTCGCATCCAAAAACGTTTTAGAGGATAATTTCACAGTGTTTTAAAGCATTTCCGGCGCTGTCACAACTATCTGCAGTACAAACCGGAACTCAAAAAGAAAGTGTTGTCTTTGCTGACTCAGGGCGAGCAAGCCGGACATGTGGACAGCGTCTGCACTGGCTCTCTCATTTGGAATCTGGCCTATCAGGTCGCGATGTGCCGTATCCACTATCTACGTGTGCCGGCGGCGCTTCCTGAAGCCGGCGATATCCAGGCCATGGCCAACTATTGGAAACAGCACTACAACACGCCATTAGGCGCCGGAAAGCCAGAGCAGTTTGAGGGCAGTTTCCCTGTCGAAGTGTTGGCCCTATGACGTTGCAGAGCTGGCGCAACCTCCTTATCGCCGTTGTCATTGCGGGGCTGTGTTATGTCATTTACAACGCCATCTATGACAGCGGCTACCAGGCTGCCGCGCTGAAATACGAGCAGAAAAACAACGCTCGCACCCTGCAGCAAATCGACAAAAAACAGGGCATCGAAAAGAAAGCGTATCAATCTGGCCTCAATGCCGCGGCCCAAAAAAAGGAAGTGGTGACCGTCTATGTCCCAATTGAAAAAGAGATCATCAAGGTGGTCTCTAAGCCGGCCGACACCGGCTGCAATGCTGATTTTGTTTCTGAATGGGTGCGCCTCCACAACCGAGCCGCCGCTCCTGGAGAGCTCACCGCCGAAGCCGGACGCATCATTAATGATCCGCCCACCTCAGCAACTGGAAACACTGGATCCGATCGTGGTGCAACGCAATGACCTGCGCCTGGCCTTACCCACTATCGTCCGAAATTACCAATCCTACTACGAGTTAAAAGCGCAGTTGATAGGTTTGCAAAATTACGTCAACACACTGATTTATGAGGAACAAAGCCATGACGAAACCACAAAATAGCCATCAAGAAACCAACGCGGATGCCCTACCAGAAAACGAAGCACTTAGCCTGCTTAAGTCTCTGCAGGGCAGCACGGATGTGGTGGTGCCACTGGTGATCAACGGTAAAAAACTGCATTCCGGCATTCAATTTTCCATCAGCTTGAACGAGTACAACGCCTTTTTGAACGCGTCACAGAGCGGGAAAATCTCTCCGACCGCCGCGGCCAAAAACTATCTCATGGGCGTGGTCTGCAAAGAGCACCATGACTTTTTAGCCGAAGCCCTCAAGGTGAAAGGCGTACTCAACCAAATGATGATAGCCGTCACAGACAAAGTTGAGCCGGATTTCGGCCAATCATTGGACTGATCACCGCCCTGGCTGCCACCTATCGCAAGAGCCGTGTCAGCCAATTAATGGCGCTAAGGCGGCATTACTTACCGCATGAAAATGACGATATTGAGAACTTAGCCAGGGCTATGTGGTTAGATGAACATCATCACGAGTCATTAACACTGGCAGTGAACCAGGGAATAGTAAAATCGTTCCCTTAGTAGGTGTGATAATGAACGATGACCTGTATAACGAAATCCTACAAAACGGCCTGGGCTTAAACAGCCCAAGCCTGACTCTGACATCCAGTACGCTCACCACTCTGGGCAATGCCAATACCGCCGTTGACAGTCTGCCTATTGCCGCTCCTCCTGCCGATGGCGTCACCCAGGAACTGGTCGACGCAACACACGCCGCCATTAATGGTTCCCTTGTTTGCACAGCGGCATCACAAAACCAAATGCAGACACATTTAGATCAACTCTTTGCCACGATTAACTGTGCCTCCGGCGTCAATCGCATTGAAGACGTACAAGGCTGCGATTATCTAATGAACGCCACCGGCTCACTCCTGGGGGATATCGACGAGTTTTTAAACGGCATGACCACAACAGCGCAGCAGCAGATGGATGCTATTGCGCGGTACGTCTCCGGAGAGATTGACACAGCCGCCATCACTCAGATTTTAACCGACCTGAACGGCGCCTATGCCGGCTTTGAAAGCCGCATCAATGCCATTTTGGCAAGCGAGCTGACACTGATGTCAGACCTGACCAAAAAGCTGCAATCATCCAGCCTAGCCAAAAGCGTGTCACTGCTTTGGTCTGACCCCTGCGCCCAGGCGGTACTGGATCACACCTTATCGCCAGACATTAAGGACATCTTAAATGGCGTCTAATCAATTAAGCTTTACCGTTTGGCTAAACGACCGCACTCAGAAAGGCTTTAAAGGCGTACAGAAAAGCTTTGCTGGTCTGCAATCAATGGCCGACCGTTCATCAAAAGCCTGGCAAACGGCCGGAACCGGCGCCGCAGGCCTTTGGGCCAGTGGGGCGATGTTCGACGGCCTGACTGGACCCGCGCGAGAGATGAACGCCGCACGCGGTGAACTGATGTCACTGTTTAATGACAGCGCCCTGGGCGCAGACGCCGCGAATACCGTTCAAAACCAGGCCATCGTATTTTCTGAAACCTATGGCAAAAGCGCGTCTGATTTTGTCCGCGCTTCCTATGACATTCAATCGGCCATCGATGGACTCAGCGCAAACAACCTGGCCACATTTACGAACGCATCCGCCGTGTTAGCGACCGCCACCAAAGCCGATACCGCCACGATCACCAACTACATGGGCACCATGTACGGCATCTTTAAAAAGAATGCGAATGCGATCGGCAAGGATAAATGGGTAGAGCAAATCGCCGGTCAAACAGCGACGGCCGTCCAGTTATTTAAAACCACCGGTAGCGCGATGAATGAGGCGTTTGCCGGTGTCGGTGCAAGGGCTACTAACCAGGGCATCAGTGCCGCAGAGCAGTTCGCGATCCTGGGCTCCCTTCAATCCACGATGCAAGGCAGTGTCGCCGGCACCGCTTATGCGGGGTTTCTGGATGCGCTGCCTAATGCTCAGAAAGTGTTAGGCATCAGCCTTTCTGACGCCAACGGTAAAGCGCTTGGCATGGTCGAAATCATCGACAAGCTAAAAGCCAAATTAGGGGATGATTTAGGACTCAAGGAAATGGGCATCCTCAACACGGCTTTTGGCACGAACGCCGCCGGTATGCTCGGCAACTTATGGCATGACACCGATGCACTGAAAGCCAATATTGAATCATTGAACCGCGTTTCAGGCATGGAGCGCGCCGTGACGATGGCCAAAAACATTGCCGACCCTTATGCGCAATTAGGGCAAGCCGTGAACAACGTAAAAATTGTGTTTGGTCAGGCGTTAAGTGGCTCGCTGCAGCCCTTTATTAATTACATGATCGCCGGCGGTCAGACACTCAGACGCTGGATGAACCTCTTTCCTAACCTCACAAAAATGGTGGGCTATCTGGTGATCGGCATTGGGATACTCAGCGCCAGTATGGCGCTGTTATCCCTTGTCACCGGTGTCACTCAGCTAGCCTGGGTGGGTCTGACCGCTATCTGGGCGGTGTCTAAGTTCTTTATGGGTGGCATGTGGGCAGGTATCGCAGGCTTAACCAAGCTGCTCATTACGATGATCCCCGCCGTTTGGGGCGTCGGTGCGGCCTTTATTGCCACCATTGGATGGATCCCTATTGCCATCGTGGGTGTGATCACTGCCGTTGCGGCCCTATGGGCCTATTGGGATGACTTTATCGGCTGGCTCAGTGATGCCTGGGCAAAAGTGAAGGGATGGTTTGCAGATGGTGACGAGGCAACGATCGACATTGATGCACGGCGCGAAGCGTTGAATAAACGTCTGCCTGACGTCAACCAGACAGCGAACCTGGCTTCTGTACAACCGATACCGTCAAGTTACATCAATAACAATAACAGTAACAAAACGAATTCAAACACCATCGGCACGATGAACATTTATCCACAGCAATTGACGGATCCCAATGCCATCAATAACGCCCTGGCAAGGTGGTCATCATGACAAACCCCATTTACAGCGACCTACTGATCGTCAATGAGGACATCCTTTTAGACGATGGTCAAAACCCAGTGATAACCACCGACCGCGTTGTTATCGCCCAGGACATCAAACACGCGATCTTAGAAAGCGGACTGGCCGTTGAGCTTGTCGCAGAGCGCAGCCCGACAGAGATCGCCGACGTCGAACACCGAATTATTTTACTGGCGGAGGATGATCTCAGAGTCATCCCGGGCACCGGAAAAATTCAGAGGATAAACGACAAACGCCAGTTAACGGCGAAAAGCTACGACTTTGGAGTAATTGAAGCATGGCTATGACTCACGACCCAAACCAAGACTTTCAACAATTGGTAAAAAACGCCGACATTCCTACCGAGGCTGCAGAAGTCAAAGCGGTCTTTCAGCAGGAAGTCAAGGACCAGGGCTCACTTATCAACAATGACTCGACCTTCTCCCCGTTTTGGCGACTGATCGAGGCCATGATCACCAAGGCGTATTTCTGGCTTTTAACCTTTTTGATTACCGACATTTTGCCTCAGTCGTTTGTACGAACGGCCACCGGCTATTTTCTGGATATGTATTTGTGGTCAGTGAACCTGACCCGAAAAGACGCCAGCAAAGCCGAGGGCTACGTTATTTTTGAACGTGAACTCACCGCACCGGAAATCCTCTTGCCGGCTGGCTTTACCATTAGCACCGATCGCATTAATGGCGTGATGTATAAGTTGGTTACACTCAAAGAGGAGACGCTGCCTGCCGGTGTGGCGCAGCTCTCCATCCAATGCGAAGCAGAGGCCACCGGCGCCGCGTACAACCTGGGCGCCGGCTATTACCAAATCCCACAAACGCCACTCCCGGGCTTACTCAGAGTGTATAACCCTGCAGACTGGCTAACGCAGCCAGGGCAAGATAAAGAAAGCGACGCTGACGCAAGAGAGCGTTACAGAAGCGCTTTTCAATCGGTGTCAGGCTGGTTTATTGATGACAAATACAAGCTCATCATGTCGGAGTTTGGCGGCGTCAAAGCGGATCAAATATACATTGAGCACGGCGCACCACGTGGACCAGGCAGCGCCAACGCTTATATTTTGCTGGACAGTGGCATCCCTTCACAACCTTTCATTGATGCCATCAACAAAGCAGTGCGTGATGATGGCCATCACGGCCTGGGTGATGACATGTTAGCCATGGACTTGCCCGATGTGCCGCAAGACATCACTTTTGAAGTGCTGCCCGTGGCCAACCTGACCGACGCACAAAAGAGCACACTGTTTCAGGACATCGAGCAGTTGATCCGCTGTGCGTTTCGAGAAAACCAGGCTTATGAGCATGTCACTCAAACCTGGCCACAATCCTTATTCAGCTACTCCACACTCAACCAGGAGATCCGGAATCAGTTCCCACTCATCGAGACGCTGTACACACCAAACCGGGATTTTAGAACCGGCTTAGAGATAGCGCGAATCAACACGCTCACCCTGACCGAAACACCGAGGGCCGGCGTATGATGCACATCACTTTGCCGTTTTGGATGAGCAAAGGCGAGTTGAGGAAGCTCGCTGCAGCGTCACAATCTTTCTGGGAAAAAGTCGAAACATGGTGTCGCCTTTCATTGGGCAAGTTTGACCTGATGACGTGCGATCTCATCATCGTGGATTATGTCGCCTGGGAACGAAAAATAGAGCGTCTGGATGGTGAAGATGAACTGATTTACCGCAAGCGGGTTGATTATGCTTTCGTGAACGCAGAAGACGCCGGCATGACCGCAGGCCTGTATCGCATATTTGAGCGCCTGGGTGTCAGTGTTTATGACATTAAGGAACGACAGCCCGATCGGGACTGGGACATTGTGACCCTAGAGCTGGATCCGGAAGCATTAGCGGGTAAAAAGGATCTCATTAACTTATTGATTCAAACCTATGGCGCCACATGCCGGCGCTATGAGTACAACGTCACCAATAAGCTTGCCTTGACCAATCACTACGGACAAATGACCTGTCAGTACATCAGCAATGTCTGTCATTTTTTCCCAGAGCTACCGGGCATCACGCGCCAACCATTGAACCACGCCAACGTAAAACAGGGCCAGCAATACAGCTTTGCCGTGTTTGTTGATGACCAGGATAGCGATATTCACTATCAATGGTACAACTCGACCTCTGGAAACGAAAAGGGCCCGGTATCGCCTGATTTTGGGGGCAATACCGCCATGATGCGAGTCTCTACCGTCAATGCAGGCCGACATGGTTACTGGTGTAAAATATGGAATGAAGCCGGCGCGATAAACAGTGTGACGGCTTATGTCACCGTCGTTGCCCCTCCGACCGTAGAAACTCAACCTGTTGGTGCGAGCCTGCCCGCTGGCGAAACCGTCACGCTTACCGCCGAATTTAACGCCCATGGTAGCCAGCTGCGCTGGGAATGCATCAACCCAGACAATGATGTTGTGATTTCTTCTGGTATCGGCACGTCTGCCCGCTATACCAGTGAGTACCCGAATCAAGACACGTTCCCACGGCAGTTTGTTGCCTACAACGAATTTGATCAAATGGTTCGCACTGACCGCGTTGCGGTCATTGTCGGCCCGGCCCTGCCCACCATCATTGAACAACCTCAAGATCACCCAACGGTCGCAATCGGTGCACCTTATACATTTTCAATCGTTGCAGACAGCGGCGGCGGTACCCTTTCCTACCAGTGGTACAACCAATATGGCTCAGGCGGCTCTGTCATTGATTCGCCCATTCCCGAGCGATACGGCGGTCTGAGTGCCACGATGACAGTCAGCACAATCAACGCCGGTACTCATCGGTATTGGTGCCAGGTAACAAACGAATCTGGCTCAGTCGACAGTGATTTTGTTTATGTCACCGTCGAACAGTAAGAATGAAGGTATTAGTATGACGCAACAATTAACCAACGCATTAGCCACTTACAAAGCCCAACAGGAAGCCGCCGGCGAGCCGGTTATTTTAGATCAGGTGGTCTTTGCATTGATTCCGGGGCTGGATCCTTCGTTACCGATCGACCCTGACGAAACACTGCCGCCAGAAAACCAGATCCAGTATCGCTACGACATCCCCGAGAATAACAAAGGATTTATCAACCCGGATGCGGTGGTGTATTCGTGCCTATTGGGTACGGATATTGGCACCTGGAATTACAATGCTATCTATCTGGTCAACAGCGCATTAAACCTGGCCGGTGTCATTATCCACGAACCCGAGCAAAGCAAGGTTAAGGCCGACCCCTTAGCGGGCATTGAAGGCGACACGCTATCACGCAACCTCGTCACGACCTACAAAAACGCTCAGGCACTCACACAGATCAACGTGCCTGCAGAAACCTGGCAATTAGAATTCAATACCCGATTGTCCGCCATGGATGAGCGCGTGAGAAAAAACAACCTGACCGAGTACGGCCAGGCCGCGTTTTTGGAGGATGGCTGGAAAGTGTCGCACACGGCCGGCGCCATCACCGCCACCATCGAACCCGGCGCCGGCTACGTCGGCGGTTTAAAGTCGGTACTGACCACCGTCACACCACTGGATTTAACCCATGTGGTGTTCCCGAAAACGGTGTATTTAGTGGCCACTTTTCAAGGCCAGGCCAACAGTGAATGGATGACCATTAACACCCTTCGCATCGAGGACAGTCTGGCGCCCACGTTTATTGAGAGTGGCGTGACCTATTACGCTGCGCCCCTGGCAAAGTTGACATCAACGTCAGACGCCCAGGATTTACGCGCACTTAGCCGGACCGATGAAAAGCTTAAAGCGCTCAACTCAGATTATGAGCAGCGATTCTCCGACATGGCCCAGTCCATGAGTCAAATGCTCACCGTCATGAGACAGGTTGAGGGCAAACTGGGCCGCGTCAGGATCTATCAAAACACCGACATGGATAACGACTATTTGCCGATTGATGGCGCAACCCTCAATAAAGCGGACTACCCCGATTATTTTGATTACCTGGGCATCACTGAGGACACCTTAACGCTGCCCAACTGGGGCACCCACGGGTACTTGAGACAGTTTGCGGATGGCATTGACCCAGGCTCGCAACTCGAACAAGAGATTTTATCTCACAATCACTCTGCCAGTACCAACACGACCGGAAACCATACCCACACGATTAACAGCACCAATTTAGGCACAAAAACGACGTCCAACGCGTCGCCAGACATCAAACTGCTGGGGAACACAACCAAAGACGGATTAAGCCGCGCAGGTTCTATTATACGTGGTTTACTTGGTCGATGGTCCGGTGACGGCACGGAAAAAAATGCCGTATCAGGTTTAGTCAGTGGCACGACCCACAGTCATAGCGTCGCGCTGGGCTCTCACAATCACTCCATGGGGGGCAGCGGCAACCACAGCCATACCGTGACCGTGGACAACACTGGTGGCGAGGAAAACAGGCCAAGATCAACCGTGGTGGTGTACGCCGTCAAAGTGAAATACCTGGTCCCGGATAGCCTATGAACCGCATCACCTTTCCCCACGCAGCGCAGAGCATCCACGCGCAAGCGTCCGGCTTTATCGGGCAGTTAAAGTCACACGTCGCCAGCCAGGCAAGTCAACTGGATAAGCTATCACGCTCGCTGCATACACCGTCAGAATTGGCCGATTCTGCCGCCGGCCTGGCCGCATTGCGTGAACAATTAAACAGCTTGTTATTTTCTGGCTTTGCGGTTGCCCTGACGCCTTACCAATACCGGATAGGCACACAGCAGCGTTTATCTGCCGATACCGCGGCGACGTTTGCCGCCCAAAAACTGACCGAACAATACGATCCGGTCTCTGGCAAACATGGTTTAGCCCTGGTGATTACGGGCTCCACAGAATCCACGTTTGCCGCCAATCTATCCGCGATCACCACCTTGCTAGCTTTCCCTGAATGGTTAGCCGTCACGGATCACGCCCAAAAAAATGCCATCCTGGCCATCGAAAAAATGCAGATACCGGCTCGCCGGCTCAATCCCTACTGGCGAACGGATGATTATGCTTACCAGGCGCCATTGTCCACGACGCAGCACTATTTAAGCGCCGAGCTCGCACAAGCGCAGGCGTGCGCTGAAAGCGCCGTCTCCCCCGTGGAGCGCTTAAAGCAACTGGCCGCACTGCAGAGCCAAACAATGGATACACTCCTGACTGATGTCTCAAATTTCATCCGTCTTTTTCAAGGCCAATGCTACGCAGTCAGGCTGACAGGAACACCGGCAAACATGGCCAAACAGTTACGTGAAACCCGTATCAGCGCCGAGCCTTACAGCACCTTATTTTTGATGGTCAGTGACCAAGAGCCCACGTTTTTTTATCAGATGGTAAATGTATGACTCTGAGATTAAACAACCGACAGATCCGAGGAAAAGAGATCCGGATTAATATCAAATTGCCCTTTGGTGATTCAGACATGAGCGGAACGGGCAGCGGTACAGACGCCGCCGAAGAGGGCGCCAAAGCCAAAGAAATGACCGTGAACATGTTGATCCCATATTCTGCACCAGAATGGTTATCCGAGTTGGTCGATATGGCCGAATCCGTCGATGACAATGGCAGCCGCACAGTCTACCGACTTGGCCATGACGCCGCCGATGCGATGAAGTTTTATCAGGCTAAATTTGTGGGTGAGGTCGCCGTTGACGAGCAACAAGATAATCTCGCCTGGCTCGTTAACTTCTCCTTGCGAGAAAGGCTCTCCGTTCCAGAGCGGAAAACACAAAGAGAAGCCATCCCAGGCGCGACACAACAAACGCAAGGCGGTGACACGGCACACCCCGAAGACAGCGCCAACATCCCGCCAGAAACGCAGTTGAGCAGCCTGGAGCGCGTTTTTAAGTATATGGATGATCAACTCGGTCAATACATGAATGCGCCGGAGGAAAACAGCAGTGAAACTCAATGAACGACTATTCATTGGCAACCAGGAAGCAAAGCCGATCGATGTGGTGTGTAACCTGGCTTACCGCAGCCCTGGCACCGCCACCATTTTGACCAACATTCAGCCCAACATGAAACAAGTGGTTGCGTACGAATGCGGCTATAACAACACGCTGACGCGTTGGTTTATGGGGTACGTTGAAAGCTACAAACAAATCAACCAGGGCGCTTATTCGCTGTTCTGCAGAGAGCTGAGCGCCGCACTGCGTAATACGCTGCCGCTGGCCATTCAACACGCCACGCTGACCGATGTTCTGTCTACCGTGACAACGATAACGGGCTTGCAGTTCGTGGCCCCTGACAATGACTATGTAAAAACGCCCGCCCCCTACATCATCAATCACGGCACCGGATACACGCTGCTGGATGATTTAGGCGATGTCTACGGCATCAAAAAATACACCTGGCAACAGCAAGGTGATGGCCGTATTTTTGTTGGCTCCTGGTCCGACTCACTCTGGAACGGTCGCAACATTCCGATCCCGCATCAATATTTAGAAAACGCGCAGAACAACAGCGCTCAAATTCCCATGAATCCATTGTTACGCCCAGGCGTTTTAATCAATGGCCAACGAGTCAGAAACATTGAATTACACAAAGAAAAGATGCAAATACAATGGATGAGCTAATTGCACAAATCATCAGAAAACATTACCCCGAGATTGCCCAAGGCTGGCACGTGCCGGTGTGGGCTGTGGTCACAACCATCAATGAAAACAGTCACGAGGGCGATTTAAGCAATGCATTTCGCCCCAGATACGCTGTGAGCGTCAAGTTACTGGACAAGCAAGGTAATGAGACTCATGCGCCTGAAATGCCGAATATCGCCGTTTCGGGCTCATTCAGTGCCAGCGGCGGGATCATGCAACTTCCAGAGCCTGGCGCCATTGTGGAACTGAGCTTTGCGTTTGGGGACATCAACAAGCCTTACATCAGCACTGTTTTGCCTTATGGAACGACGCTGGCTAGTTGCAAACCCGGAGAGCTCATTACCCAGGCAAGAAAGGGCGCCCGAATGGCCATCGATGCCAGCGGCAATATTGAACAGACCACCGATCATCAGTTGCAGCAAATCAGCGCCAAACTGCATCAGATTGTGGGTCATATAGAGACACACGCCATCTCAAAAAACAGTGAGATAACCGCTCATGTCATCGAGAACATAGGGGGGAAGTATCAGCTCACGGCCCTTGGCGCGCTTATGATGTTGACCACTGGCCACGTTGAGATCGCATCCTTAGAGTCATTGAACCTCACCACGGCATCCGATCTCAATGAAAACGTCGCTGGTAAGAAGCAAGCGATTGCCGGCGAACTGATCTCAATGCAAGTGGAGAAAGGCGGCAAAATAAAGATCGGCAATGAAACGGTGAACACCATTGACATTCTTTACCAGCTAACAGACGTCGTGAACCAATTGGCGACCGCCTTATCAACGCATACCCACCCAGCCCCCGACGGGCCGACCGGAGCACCGGAAAACGCCTCAGAAATTGCAGGGCACGGCTCCCAGGCAAACGCCTTAGCCAATAAAGTAAAGCCGCTTGTTTAAGCGGCTTAATTAAAACTAAGATTCCACACCTTATTCCAATTTAGCTGGGATGGCCTGGTACTCTCGTTCAAAGTCAATGACCGTAATGTGCTGTTCGACCATGTCTCTTTGTTTGGCGTCCAACGGCTGCTCGTGAGCGACTGTTTTCATGTCCAATCCTCGGCTACTGTGGAATGCCCCACTGGCCTGCGCAATGACACTACCGCCTTGAACAACGTAACCACGTGTGTCGACAATATTGTTGCGAATACAGTCGTTAAAAACATTTTGAATAGGGATAAACCATAACCAGTGGTAGTCACCGTCATTGTTGAGCGCAACTTTGTTGTTAAACCAAATGGCTACGCACCCTTCCAACTTAACATTGCCAACCCAAGTCGTGGCAATATCAGTAAAAGACAAGTCGATCTGCCCCCAACTATGTGTATGAGGAGAAATCGGCACTGTTACTGACGCCCCATAGTTCGAGTCTTTTGTTGTCGTTGCACCTTGCATCGAAGACAGTGATACTTCGGTATTGTAATTAGTCTCAGCCCCCCCAACGAACGGGATACCAGCCTCAACCTTAACAGAGACGCCTACTTTTACTTCTTCCGTAACACTCCAAGTGAAAGAATCCTGCAAACCTTGCTGAAGATTGACGGTATGTTGGAGGACTTGGCTACTGCCATTTTCTACATCATACCGCCCCAGAAGAGCTGCGCCACCGTCACTTTGCACTGCGCTCGAGTACACGAGGTCTTTGGGCGCGGTTACATTGGTTTGATACTGCTTATAGTCCCTCGTATCTTTATTACGGTCATATTGCGTACTTTCCGTAAACCAGCAAGTCGTACCATACTGAGCTGTTTTCCATCTTCCCCAAGCATTGGTAATTGTATCTATATCAAGCATAACGATTCTTCCATAAGTGAGTGAGTCTACCGCGACGAAAGTCATGGCGATATCTTCGTTGCATGTTTGATGCACGCATCCAAACAATATGCAACAAGACTCACTTTAGGAGATGTTTTATAGAAATCAACAACCAATACAAACGAGTCTCACCAAAGCCAGAAAAAGAAAAAAATTTTCGCCGAAAAAACAACTCATCCCCCCCCACCTCCGAGCTTTCGTGACCTCTTTGCGCGAAAAATGAAAAGATCGAAAACTTCAGCGCCAGAGCTGGCCGCACAAGGGCTTTGGCGATGCATTTGAGTCGGAGCACGTTTCAAAATTGCCATCTTTTGAAATCGTTACAGAGCGTTAAAACTCACAGTGCCATGTAAGTTATTGAATCACTAGGAAGAAAATATTTTTAGGCTCAGGATATGAAAAATATTCTTATTTTTCCCACTCTTCCAAACAACTACGTATGTTCATAAAAATCAGATAGTTAGATGCAACTTCGAATAGTATGTCATTTTTCACAAACCCTACCTTCGTTTCGGTCGGCAATAAAAACATGCTCACAAGACGCCTGGACGAGTTTACGTGCAGAGACACTCAGATTTGTCTTTCCTCCTGCCAGAATCCAGGGGGTGTCGGGGGCTTGCCCCTGACGGCCGTCTTGGTTTCGTGTAAGCCTGGGTGTATATCGCCATGCTACAGGACTTAAACGCCCTAAGGCGCCAGCTCGCTTGCGAGCAAGTCGCGCCGTTGCCTTCCTTACCATCCGGCTTGTGGGGATAAGTATCACTGGTCATGCAACGGGTGGAGAGCAAAAGGAACTTATCCCCACAATGCAAGGAGTGGCCTACTCCAAAGAACAAATTATTTAATGATAGGAACTTAACGAGAGATATTGCATTTAACCATCACCAAAGTTGTATTTATCCTTCAAAACCCATTTGCATTACTTGTTAGTTAACATAGCAACGACCGAATCCGATGTGCATAACGATCCAAGTGGTCAAAAAAGGATCGGCGAAATGGATCAAAAAGTGGATCAAAAACATAGACTTGCACAATAATCGCCGCTACTATATCTAAGTAAAAATTTAAGACCAACACACTGATTTGATTAATAAAAAAGCGTAGCCTCTAATACGCTCTGTTATTAGTGCCACGCTCTTTTTTGTCAGGAGTGAATAGGTTGATCAACCTGGCGGTGCTTTTTCCCATCCAGACGCTTTCAGACGCCTCAGAACAAGGAAATTGAGTTCAGCGGTCGACATCCCCGCAATCTCCGATTTGGAATACTCTTTGTGGATTTGACGCGTGATTAATGCAACCGCCTCATCTCGCGTATTGCAGCGCTTTAGTACGATTGAGGAACGGAAGCCAAGCTTTAAAGATAAGCGTTCTGTGTGCTTCTTAAATGCATAGCCATATACACGATCGCGTACTTCCAGCAACAGCTCTTTTACGGACAGGCCCGTTTTCTCTACTTCCCTAAAATGCTTTTCATAGATTCGGTTGACGGCTTCTTCACTGCATCGACGTTCAAAAAACTTGTTGGTAACACGAAGAACCCGCGGAAGATAGACGCCGGTGTTTTTCAATATCTGGCCATTCTCATCGACTAGGTTAGGCTTTTGAATCAATCCCGCTCTAGGATCATTAGGAGAGGCTTTATCGCCAGGGAAAGCCTCTTCTAATTCGCCCAGTTCGATCAGGTCATGCAGATGTCTGCTCACGGTGGAAGTATCAACGCCGATTTTATCGGCATACTGCGCAATCGTGCCGGCAGTACAAAACGTGAATGTGCGTAAATCCAGATTACTGGCAATACACAAAATCAGATTGGTCATGTTTTTGCGCTTAACTTTGGTCGGATAGCTCTTACCTATTCCAAGCCAGGCACGCGCATAACCGGCCCAACCCGCGAACGCACCACCAAGAGACTGAACGACATTGCAGAAGTCCCACAACTCCTTAGGCATATTACGCGTGACAGACTTCCCCTCGGACTGGATAACCATTCCATAGTTAAAGTCTTGGATCAGTTCGAACTTTCGTTGCGCCATTCAATAAAGCTCGACGTGGGCTACTCAGACAAAGAACTGACGGCGTGTTGCCGACACTGATTCAATTGAGCTTGTATGTTCTGAGCCAATTGGCCAGTCACAACCCCCATAGGCAACCCTTGATGATCTTCTAGCACAACGGAGCCGGATGCCAATAACTTGATGGCACTACCACTAATCACTAGATCACCATAATGAAAATGAAACTCGCCACGCTTTTCAGTGATAGAAAAGGAGCTAGCGTCAATACATTCCGAAATAACACTAGTCATAAGTACCCACCTGCAAGCAACGATTCTCTTTAACCCAATGACGAGCTTCAACTACATTAGGTTCATCAAGACCAACATTACTGTTCATCTGGCAGGTCATATCATTACCTTTGGTATGGTCTGTTGTGGCCGGGGGCACGTCGATACTGAACCATTTAATAATGCCGTTACGCATAGCGAGCAACCTCTTCTTTTGCGAGATCGTAAAAGCTTTTCGGCACCTGGATATCCCACCCCGCAGCCTCAAGAGAGCTCACGATAAGCTGAGCCTGGTTGACATATACTTTGCTGGATTTGCCGACCTGCAGAGTTGGAATTGCTCCTCGCAAGTGCTGACTTTTCACCGCCGACAACGACTGACTCGTACGCCGAGCATACTCCTCAAGCGAGATTGGAAGCATGTCAGGTTGAATCACGATCACAGGACGATCGTCCATTTTCTCTTTTTTTGCCATTTCCTGTATCCTCTGAAAGTTTTACCCGGTGCAGTCGGGTGAACCTTCACGCAGTACCGAACTATTGGTACGGATAATACCACCACATAAATACGGGATCAACTTATGAGTTTTGGTAAAAGACTAAAAGCCGTAATAAAAGAGGAGAGGTATTCCCAAAGAGAATTCGCTGAAATCCTAGGAATACCACTAAGATCTCTTGAAAATTACTTATCCGACAAACAGAGACCTCGATTGGATGGTGTGCTGGAAATGCTACAAAGGCCAGAGCTGGAAAAATACACACTTTGGTTAATGACCGGTAAAACCAACCCTGAAGCTGGACAAGTATGCCCGGCGTTCTCAACTCAAGAGCAATGCGGCTTAGTGCAAGAGGACTCACAGAAACAAGCTTAATAATTTATGCAACTGCTTATTACCGTTGGGGAGGGCATTTTTATGTCTGTTAAATCCATTCCAAACGGTTATGAGGTTGATTGTCGACCACAGGGTCGACATGGCAAGCGATATAGAAAACGATTTAAAACAAAATCAGAGGCCATGCAGTACGAACGTTGGCTAATGACGACAAAAAACAATAAGGACTGGGTTGAGCGCCCCAAAGATCACAGACCACTAAGTCTGTTAATTGAGCTTTGGTTTCAACACAAGGGGCACTTACTCAAGGATGGCAAGACGGCACGCAGGAAACTCATGAATATCTGCTCATCTCTGGGCGATCCTGCGGCGCACAAGCTGAACAAGCGGCTTTTTGTTGAGTATCGTTCAGGACGAACCAACTCCGGAACCAAGCCCGCGACCGTTAACCAGGAGCAAATGCTATTGAGCGGTGTATTTACTGCCCTCATCGATATCGATGAGTTCTGGAATGAACACCCGCTTAAAGGATTGGCCAAAATCAAGCTATCGGATAACGAAATGGCCTTTTTGTCTACAGAGGAAATAAGGCAACTGCTGAACACTTTATCCGGAGATATGCTCAATATTGTCAGATTGTGCCTGGCCACTGGCGCGCGCTGGGGAGAGGCAGCAAACCTAAAAGGCTCACAACTAGCAATCGATCGCGTAACGTTCATCAATACGAAAACCGGAAAAAACCGCACGGTACCGGTAGACGCAAAGCTGATCCGCGAGATAAGGACTGGCAAAAATGGGTATTTATTTGGGGAATGTTACAGTGAGTTTCGGGAAATTTTGCTTAGTCAGGGATTTGCACTTCCCAAAGGGCAAGCAACCCATGTACTGCGCCACACGTTCGCCAGCCATTTCATGATGAATGGAGGAAATATCTTGACGCTACAAAAAATACTTGGCCATGCAACCATCATGCAAACCATGGTGTATGCACACCTGGCGCCAGACTATTTGAATGAAGCAATCAAGTTAAATCCGTTGACCACATTGTGACCCAACTAGTGCCGCCACACTCATCCTGTGGCGGCGCTTATTGCCAGTTAAGTAATTGTTTTTACTATAACCTACTGTTTTTGTTGAGCTCGAAAAGTCACCGTATGGTCCCTATTCTGCGATTATTTACCGTGTTTTTGTGCGGTCGCTGCCAACACTGGCGCCATGTCTTTGAGCAACTGCTCCTCGACTGGTTTCCCGGCGGCATTGGTAATATTGATGGAAGTACGGTTACCCAAGTCCCCCAGCAGGAAGGTATACGTACCCGCTGGTAAATCGACTGGTTTCACACCCACATCATTCCAGAATGCGTCATCTGGCGAAGCGTATTTCGCTTTGATGGTGCCCTGTGACTGGTTGCGCTCTTCCACCGTAAAGCCCATCGCTGGCAGAATCTTTGGCAAACGCTGCCACAGTACATCGTAAGAAGTCCGCGCAATGATCACCGGGAAACCACTGCGGTCGGTTCCCATGGTAATTGGAATGTGTTTCACCAACTCTTGCGCTTTACGCGCCGCTTCTTCACGCATGTCCATGTCATAGCGAGCGGTCACTAGGTTGGTCATCAGCGCGTTGTAACGTTCTTTATTGGTGGCTGTCACGGGCTTAGACTGACCGTTTTCTCGCCAGTCAATCAGCGAAATCTTGAAGCCATAGCGACTGTTGAGCTGAGAACGGGTAATTTCATAGCGACTGCCGATTTCACCGTCTTCATCTTCAGAAGTCCAGGTCACCCACTCGGTTTCAATGCGGTTGTCGGTCTGAGAACGGATCGGAATGTTACGCTCTTTGAGCATATTCAGTGCCGTATTCCACACTTTGTCCGCTTCATCCTGACGTAGCAGCCATAAGGTCACTTCTCCGTCACGCAGTTCAGTACGTGCACCGGGGATCAACTCCAGCACTTGCTGAGGCGGACGAATATCCACATCTTTACCAATACCACCATGGAAATTGCCCTGAGGAATCTTATAGTTCTCGTAAAACTGAGGCTGAGAGGCGGCCAACGGGGTCCAGTTTTCCAACTTTGGCGTATTAACGTACTCAAAGTCATCTTTCGCCTGACGACGTTGTGACGCGTCACCGGAACATGCACTTAAAACAAAAACAGCTAGCGAACTGACGACTAGCTGATGAGAAAATTTCATTGAAACTCCTAAAAACAGCCGAAGCTATCGCTCCGGCACTCCATTTCTATTCGTAGATACCTGCTTCAACCAGGGCTTTTTGCACCACCGGACGAGCTTGCTCGGACAATTCTGTGAGTGGCAGACGCAGCCCACCGTGAGCGATCAGGCCCATCTGATGCGCGGCCCACTTAACCGGAATTGGGCTGGATTCGACAAACAGGTTCTTGTGCAGCGTCATCAAACGTTGGTTGATCACTTCCGCTTCTTCAAACTTGCCTTCTTTCGCTAAACGCATCATGGCCGCCATGTCCGCCGCCGCGATGTTGTTGGTCACAGAGATCACGCCCTGACCACCCATTTTGCAAAATTCCAGGCCAGTCGAGTCGTCACCACTTAATAAGATAAAGTCTTCGCCACAAAGTTCACGATGAATTGCAATTCTGCTCAAATCGCCGGTCGCGTCTTTCAGTGCCACGATGCTCTCAATTTCCGCCAGGCGAGCTACCGTCTCCGGATGCAGGTCTACCGCCGTACGGCCCGGAACATTGTAAAGAATTTGAGGCACGTCGCTTTCTTCAGCGATCGCTTTGTAGTGTTGGTACAAACCTTCCTGAGTCGGCTTGTTGTAGTACGGAGTGACACTCAGACAACCAGCAATGCCGGAGTTGTTCAGCAAACGGCTAAACGTGACGGATTCATGAGTGGCGTTGGCGCCCGTTCCGGCGATCACCTGAATGCGGCCTTCCGCAAACTCTACCGTTTTCAGGACCACCTTGACATGCTCTTCTACGGTCAGCGTTGAAGATTCACCGGTTGTACCTACTGCGACTATGCCGTCAGTGCCCGCGGCCACGTGGAACTCAACCAGTTTTTTCAGGCTGACAAAATCGACTTCGCCATCCTGGTCAAACGGGGTTATTAACGCCACTATACTTCCTGAAAACATGTCTTTCTCCCTACATTGATTCTTTCTGCATGGTACTGTAAGGCGATTGATAAAGACAAGGGATTAAACACGCTTAAATCGCCTAAATGAATGAATATTTATCAGATGCGATACTCATATCACTAATGATCCTGAGTCTGGCGCACCACTACGCCCACAGGCGTAAAAGCTAACCGACCTTATACTCCTTTCCACGCTCCCATTGTCAGGCAGTTGTCATATGCGAATGGCGTCTGATTTAGCTGACATAACACACATCAATTTCCCCGGCGACGTTTCTCCTGCGCTTAACTGTGCTAAGCTAGCTGAACAAATAAGACACATTGAAGTAAGTGATAGTATGACTCAGCATTTAGTCATTACCGCGGTAGGGAGTGACCGCCCCGGAATATGTAACCAGGTTGTCCAGCTGGTGACCAAATCCGGTTGTAATATTGTCGACAGCCGCATCGCGCTGTTTGGCGATGAATTTACCCTGATCATGCTGCTTTCAGGGAACAACAACGCCGTCACTCGCGTCGAAACGACTCTGCCGTTGCTTGGTCAGGAGCATGATCTCATCACCATGATGAAACGTACCTCTACCCATGACCATCAAGATAATGCCTACACCCTTGAGGTGTTTGTCGAGTCAGATGATCGCGTCGGACTGACCGAACAGTTCACTCAGTTTTTCGCCGATCGCAACATCGGGTTAGGCTCACTGAGCGCACAGACCATCAACAAGTCGAAAGTCCATCTGGATCACGACCAGTTCCACATCGCGATCACCGCCACGGTCGACTCGGACTGCAATCTGATGCAGCTTCAGGAAGAGTTTGACGCGTTGTGCACGACGCTGAATGTGCTAGGCTCACTCAATTTCATTAAAAACAGCCAATAAAAAAGGAATCACAATGAACACATTGACTGCAGGCACCCCGGCACCCGCATTCTCTTTGCCGGATCAAGACGGCAATCTGGTGTCCCTGTCAGATTTTAAAGGCAAGAAAGTTCTGTTTTATTTTTACCCGAAAGCCATGACACCAGGCTGCACCGTTCAGGCTCAAGGCCTGCGTGATGTCAAAGCCGAGCTGGATAAACACAATCTGGTGGTACTGGGAGTCAGTATTGATGCGGTGAAACGTCTGGGGAAATTCATTGAACGCGACAACCTCAACTTCACTCTGCTGTCGGATGAGGACCATGCGGTCGCAGAGCAGTTTGGCGTATGGGGTGAAAAGAAGTTTATGGGCAAAGTCTATGATGGCCTGCATCGCATCAGCTTCCTGATCAATGAAGACGGTGTGATTGAACACGTGTTCAATAAGTTCAAAACCAAAGATCACCACGAAGTGGTGCTGAACTACCTTAACGAGCAATAATCTCCAACATAAAAAAACGCCAGTCTTATTGACTGGCGTTTTTGTTTCCCCTAAGCCTAAACAATAAATTTGTTCAGAATTTCATCCTGCTCGCGCACATTTTCTGTCTGGACCTGCATCGCAATGTTGGCCTGCTGGGCCGCATCCGACACTTGAGTCGACAGGTCTTTGATTTTCACCGTGTTGTTATTGATCTCTTCCGCCACCAGGCTCTGCTCTTCTGCGGCCGAGGCAATCTGCATGTTCATGTCGCTGATGTGGCGAATTGCATCACGGATTTTCTCCAGTGCCAGGTTGGCTGACTGAGCGTTATTCACTGCATCTACTGCGGTGTTCTTACTCTCACTCATGGCCGCCGATACCGCGCTGGCGCCTGCCTGAAGCTGCTCGATCATGTTACGAATTTCCGTCGTCGACTCCTGAGTACGCTGGGCCAGAGTCCGAACCTCATCCGCCACCACCGCAAAACCTCGGCCGGACTCTCCGGCACGTGCAGCCTCAATTGCAGCATTCAGTGCCAGCAGATTGGTCTGATCGGCAATGTCGTTGATCACTTTCAAAATGGTTTCGATATTGGCCGTGGCCGATTCCAGCCCCAGCACTTCTTCTACCGCCTGATCGATACGGGCCGAGAGAGTGTCAATGGATGTGGTTGTGTGGCTGACCACTTCAGAGCCTTCCACCGTCGCATCGTCTGCGTCTTTGGCGGCTTCTGCTGCACCCTGGGCATTGTTGGCCACTTCAGTAGCAGTGACGGACATTTCGTTCATCGCCGTTGCCAACTGCTCCAGTTCATGCAACTGGCTTTGCATCGCCTGCGCCGATTCCTGCGAGCCCATCGCTGTCATTTCAGTGCCGTGGCGGATTTCTCCACTGATGGCTTTCGACTGCTGAATTTGCTTTTGCAGATTCTCGGTGAAGGCATTGAACCCTTCCGCCAACTCGGCAAACTCTTTATCGGTATTGGTGTTGAGACGCTTGGTGAGATCGCCCTGACCTGACGCGATATCCTGAATGGCCTGATTGAGCACACCCAGCGGTTTCATCAGAATACGGATCAGGAACGTCAGAATCGCTACGCTCAGTGCCAAGCCGATCAGTGTGTAAATGATTGAGCTGTTACGCAGCTTAGTTTCTGCCGCCAGCGCCACCGATTCATCGACCACCGCCCCAACATACCAGTTTTCACTTGGCACATGGGTAAAGTTAATCAGGTACTCTTGCCCGTCCATTTCCACTTCCTGCGTTCCCGCTTGAATTGCAACCGGCAGGTAAGTGTCCATTTTCTTGCCGTTGTTTTTCACGTCAGGGTGCGCAATAGTGGTGCCGTCGGCGGTCACAATGAACAGATAGCCGGCATTAAACAGGTTGGTGTTGTTGACCAGATCCGCCAGCCCTGTGAGCTCCAAATCATAGAACATACCAGCAGTAAACTGACCGTTGTCCCGCACCGGCGTACCGATGGAAATAATGACGTTCCCCGATGAGGCGTCAACATAAGGTTGGGTAACAATCAGTTTGTTTTCCGCTTTCGCGGCTTTAAACCAAGGGCGTACACGCGGATCATAATCCGGCCCAGCGTCCCAACCGTCATCATTTTCAATCACAAAACCATTGCTCTGGTAACCAAAACCGACCGCCAGAAAGCTCGATTTCAATTTCGGTTTCTCAAGAATGTTTTTCACATACTCATGATTTTGCGGGTCCAGCTCAATCACTTCCGTCATGGATTGAGCGAGCGCTTTTTTACTTTCCATTTCCGAAGCAATGGTGTTTTTCACCCCAGTAACCATTTCATTGAGGCTGTTATTCACCAGCCCTTCTACTTCGGTGCGAACGGTTCTTAATTGCTGAATTGACAGCAATGACACAGTAACAAACAGCAATGCAGACGAAGCAATAACTATCTTCTGACTAAATCTCATATTTACCTCGTGATCCTTAATGACGGTAACATCTTGTTTTTATTGTTATGGTTTTGTTATCGACGAAGCGCAAGATTTCTTGAGCATTTTCTCACCAAAACGTGCATTTTTTCTGAGATCAGACCACTTTCTGGCGAAAAAAAGCCCTGAATGAGAAACTCATCAGGGCTGATATTATTGAGCTTTATAAAATTTAAGCCGATTCTGCCGGCTCTTCGTCTATGCTGGGCAGCGCATTCCATACCGCCTTCACCAACGTGGCCAGTGGAATAGCAAAAAATACGCCCCAGAAGCCCCACAAGCCGCCAAAGACCAACACAGACACTATGATGGCCACCGGATGCAAATTGACCGCTTCAGAGAACAGCACCGGAACCAGCACGTTACCGTCGAGCGCCTGAATGATGCCGTAGGCAATCAGCAGGTAGTAAAACGGCGGTGTTAACCCCCACTGGAACAGAGCAACAATGGCCACCGGCACGGTTACCGCCGCCGCACCTATGTACGGAATTAACACCGAGAAGCCAACGGCTACCGCCAACAGCACCGAGTAACGCAAATCTAAAATCGCAAAGGTCACGTAGCTGACACCGCCGACAATCAGGATCTCCAACACTTTGCCGCGGATGTAATTGGAAATCTGCTCGTTCATCTCGTACCAGACCTTATTGGCCAGTTTGCGGTTACGCGGTAGCACACTGCGCGCCATGTCCATCATCTGCTGTTTGTCTTTCAGCAAAAAGAACACCAACAGCGGCACTAAAATCAGGTAAACCGCCAGCGTCGCCAGACTGACCAGCGATGCAACCGAGCCTTTGACCACACTCTCTCCGACCGACAACATCTGGTTTTTAGCGTTGGTAACGATCGACTCAACAATTTTGAGGTTAGCCAGCTCAGGGTAGCGCTCCGGAATCGTGTTGATGAACACCTGCAGGTCGGTGTACATCTTAGGAATGTCATTCACCAGGTTGCCGACCTGTTGCCAAATGGTCGGTACCAGCCCAAACACCGCCAACAGCATCAGCCCCGTAAACGACAGAATCACCAGAATGACTGATAGCGTACGCGGCAGCCCGACCCGGGACAGTTGATTGACCGGCCATTCAAGCAGATAAGCCAGCACGATCGCCACCAGCAACGGTGCGATCAGGTTGCCGAAAAAATAGATAATGATGAAACCAATCAGAAGAATGGCAACCAGGCTGACAGCATGTGGATCCGAGAAGCGTCGTTTATACCAACGCAGCACCATTTCAAACATTTAACTTCCTTTAAGTAGGCTGACCTAAACAGGTCACTTGCATGGAAAAATCGCCATCAATTTCACTTGTGCAAACGTGAAACCCTTTGCAACTCAAAAACTTTTCGATATCGTTTTTCGAACTGAGATCAGAGATATAGAGTATCATGGTCTGATTGCACTGCAGTGTCACGGCGTGACGTTTGGCCAACAACAGAGTCATTGGGCAACGCTGCGCACGCAAATCGACAATCTTGGGTTTCATTCTTCAGTCCGATGCTTATCATAGGCTCAATATTGTATCGGTATTTTAGTGCTGTGCCACTGTTTAAACAGACGCAGCTTGCCACGGGCAACATCTGCTTACAATCGCAGACCCTAACTATTACTGAAACAAATCGCGCTTGGCAGTGTCAATAGAGAATATGTATATGGAGTACTTCTGACTACTATGTTTAAACGCACTCGTTCACTCGTTTGTCTCTGTGTCTCGGCCGCCCTGTGTGCGCCGTCGGTGTCGGTGGCGAGCAATGTTGACCTGCCAGACATCGGCACGGCCGCAGGTGCCACCCTGTCGATTGATCAGGAACAAATTTACGGCGATGCCTACATGCGGATGCTGCGCGCCAGCCGGCCTGTCATTAATGACCCGGTATTGAGCGAGTACATCGACTCACTCGGCCACCGACTGGTCGCGAACGCGAATGACGTCAAGACACCGTTTACGTTCTTTATGATTCGTGATCGTAACATCAACGCGTTTGCGTTCTTTGGCGGTTACGTGGCCTTGCACTCGGGCTTGTTTCTGCACGCTCAGAGCGAAAGTGAGCTGGCTTCCGTACTGGCGCACGAGATCGCCCACGTGACTCAGCGCCATCTGGCGAGAAGCATGGAAGATCAAGCGAGAAAGTCTCCCGCCACCATCGCGGCACTGGTTGGCTCGCTGCTGCTGGCTATCGCTGCGCCAGAAGCGGGTATTGCTGCCCTGACAGCCACACAGGCTGGCTCAATGCAAAGCCAGATTAATTACACCCGCAGCAACGAAAAAGAGGCGGACCGCTTTGGTATTGCTACCCTGTCCAAAGCCGGATTTGATGTCGAAGCCATGCCTCGATTTTTTGGTCGCCTGGCCGACGAATACCGCTACGCCAGTAAACCACCTCCGATGCTGCTGACCCACCCGCTGCCCGAAGATCGTATTACCGACAGCCGTGAGCGCGCGCGTCACTATCCTCAGCACAGAGTGAATCCGTCGCTGGACTACAATCTGGCGCGCGCCCGTGTGGTGGCACGTTACGCCAACATTGAGGCCAAAGCAGCACTCGATTGGTTTGACCGCACCGAGAAAAAATCACCACCAGCGCTCAAAGCGGCATTTCAGTATGGCCGCGCGTTAGTATATCTGGACACCAAGCAACTGGATAAAGCAGAGCCGCTGTTGTTAGCGCTGGATAAACAGGATCCCAACAATAACTTCTACCTAGATGCGATGTCGGATCTGTATGTGGAGAAAAAGCAGCCGGAAAAAGCTCAGGCAATGCTGGAAAAAGCCCTGAAAAGCAAACCGGCCAATCCGGTTCTGACGATCAACTATGCCAATGTGCTGATGAAACAGGACAAAAATGCAGAAGCCGTCCGGGTTCTGCAACGCTATACCCACGAACATCCCAATGATGTCAACGGTTGGCATCTGTTGTCCGAGGCCAACATTCATCTGGGGAACAGTGATGAAGATCTGGCCGCCCGGGCTGAAATTCTTGCGCTGAAAGCAAATTGGAATAAAGCCATTCAGTATTATACTCAGGCCAGCCAACTTGCTGAGCTTGGCAGCCTGAAACAAGCCCGCTACGATGCACGCATCGATCAGTTAATGACTCAGCGGGATCGATTCCAAGCACTCCAATAATAAAACCCTGAACCAGGAGAGTTCTTATGTCAGTCGTGATTTATCACAACCCTCGTTGCTCAAAAAGCCGTCAGACACTGGCGCTACTGGAAGAAAAAGGCATCGAGCCAACCGTCGTGAAATACCTGGAAGAGCCACTGTCTGTGGCGCTACTCAAAGATCTGTACTCACAGTTAGGTCTGACCGACGTCCGTCAGATGATGCGCACCAAAGAGGACGTTTACAAACAACTGAATCTGGCTGAAGCATCGGACGACGCGTTGTTTGATGCCATGGTCGCTAACCCGAAATTGATCGAACGCCCGATTGTGGTTGCCAACGGCAAAGCCAAACATGGCCGTCCACCAGAGCAGGTACTGGACATTCTATGACCTGTAACCTAATGGTGCTCTACTACAGTCGCCATGGCAGTACCCGGGCACTGGCACGCCAAATCGCCCGGGGAATAGAATCCATCTCAGGTTGCGAAGCCGTGCTGCGCACGGTTGCTGAACTGTCGCCCAGCGAGTATCCCAGCAGTGATCCGCTCATCACGGCTCAGGAGCTCAGTCAGTGTGACGGCCTGGCCATGGGCAGCCCGGTGTGGTTTGGCAATATGGCCGCGCCTTTGAAACATTTCTGGGACCAGACCACCTCGGCCTGGATAAACGGCGATCTGATCGACAAACCAGCCTGTGTGTTTTCCTCGTCGTCCACACTGCACGGCGGCCAGGAAACCACGTTGCAGTCGATGATGCTACCGTTATTGCATCATGGCATGTTGGTTCTCGGTATTCCTTATTCTGAGCCCGCACTGCACACCACACGTTCCGGCGGCACGCCCTATGGTGCAACGTCAGTGGCTAATCACGGCGACGCCTCGCTTAGCACGGAGGAGTCTGAGCTGGCCCAGCAACTGGGACGCAGGCTGGCACGCACCGCGCTCAAAATGAAGGAACCGATATGAGTGATATGACACCCCAAACCAAGCTGTTCCGCTGGTTGGCGCTGGGCGGGAACCTGACACTGCTTGGCTGGGTCGCGGCGTGGCAACTCTCGTTGTCACCCCACCCGCATATCAGCAACCTGACTCTGGCGATTGCCTGGTGTATCCCGTTACTGCTGCCTTTGCCTGGTATCCTGGCCGGCAAACCTTACACCCACGCCTGGGCCAATTTTGTGCTGATGTTGTATTTCCTGCACGGACTGACCTTGGTGTATGTCGATGGCGGTGAACGTTGGCTGGCGCTGGTGGAACTGCTGCTGACTTCGGTTGCCTTTGCCGGCAACATTCTGTACGCCCGTTGTCGCGGCAAAGAGCTCGGGCTCAAACTGACCCGGCTGTCGGTGGTCGAAAAACAAGAGAAAGCGCGCTTCGAGCAAGAGAGCGACTCAGACACTAAATAATAAAAGCCCGCTTAGTTCAGCGGGCTTTGTTTACTGATCGCATTTGCTGGTCAAGCTTGCCATTCAAACACCAGTATCGGCGCTTGCGGTGGTAAAGACTGCTCCTGTTTTTTCGTACTATTAACCGCAGCCGGCACACGGCCTGGCTCTGGCGTTATTGATGTTACCGGGCCTGGCTCATCCGCCGCCACTGGTTGCTCGGCTGACGTGTCCACCAGCGGAGTCACCGGTTGGCTTTCCAGTTGCGTTACCATACCAAGATTCAAGACTTCCCGTTGAAATACGTCCGAAGAAGACAGCAGGTGAACGTTAAACATGACTTGATGGTTCTGAATTTTCACGATGTCCAGCGACGCCACTGACGGCAGACGCTTGAGTTTGTTCTCCAGGTGGAAAAAGTCCAGCGCACCATCAATAGCGATGAACTGGGCTTTGACGGCTTCAGAAGAGTTCGCCGCAACCACTACCGCATTTTTCTTTGCGTAATAGTTGCTGATCTGATCGATCATCGCTTTGGCAGCGTCCGCGCCGCTGTCCGAGCCTGTCACCGGAGCACGGGTGCTATCCGCGAGGCCAGCCGGCGCCTGATCATACAATGACCAGCGTAAATGGCTCCCATCCGCACGCACAATCAACACAGCATCAGCCGGATAACGTTGGCTGGCCACGCTGACTGGCTGCATGAATCCACCCCATAAGTCAGAAACAGCGACATTGGTGATGTCATCGATATCCCCGACGGGTACCGTCAACGGCAACCCACGCAGTCTGGCACTGGATTTCATCGCCTGCAACAGCGGAGAAGCGGCGTTTTCCCAGCGAATGCTCCGCTGACTACCATTGTCTTCAACCAGCCACACCAGCACATTGGCACGTTCGGCCGGCCAATAAGGCAATTGTGCCTGCGTCAGCAACGCCCGGATACCCGGTTCACTGAAGCCCATTTTTAATGTTGATTGACCGCTCTGCTGACTTTGACTGATTTGAGTCAGGTATTGACTCGTCTGAGCGAGTGCTTTTTTGATCACCGGGTTGCTGATCGCCGCCGGCTCCCCCGACGCCCGGATTATCACGTCTTTCATCCCTTGCGTGTGGGCAGCATCGTCGCCCTGTTCCTGAGTCAGTATCACCTCAGACTGATAGAGGTTGACATGAGTCATGGCATAAACTGGCAATGCGAACAGTCCCATCACCAATAAAACAAACTTGCGCATAGTGTTACCACTCTGGATTTATTGAGAAACAAGATAATAAGCAACTCTCTCTTTGCTAGCAACAAAGGGGCGCCCAAAACGGTTAGAATTTAAACTCTACTGAGTTCACGCTTAATAGCGTCGCATTGCATTGACGACTCGCGCTGTGTCCACCATCGCTCATAACTCTGGTTTTTCTGAGTAACAATCCCATCAATATTTGATCTAATTGGCATTGCAAACGATTGCCAAAGTGATAGAATCTCGCGAATTTTGTTTTACAGTCAGGGAAAACTCATATGAAAAATGCGATTCAGGGCGCGCAGATGCTGTTTGTCGCCTTCGGAGCCTTGGTACTGGTCCCGCTTCTGACCGGTCTCGACCCAAGTGTTGCGCTGTTCGGTGCTGGTGTCGGCACTCTCCTCTTCCAATTCATTACTCGTCGCTCTGTTCCCATTTTCCTTGCCTCTTCTTTCGCGTTTATTGCTCCCATCATGTTCGGTGTTCAAAACTGGGGGGTTCCGGCCACAATGGGCGGCCTGATGGCAGCCGGTGTGGTGTATGTCATTTTAGGTGCGGTCATCAAAGTGCGCGGAGTCGGCTTTATCCATAAGCTGCTGCCACCTGTGGTCGTGGGTCCGGTTATTATGGTGATCGGCCTGGGTTTGGCCCCCGCCGCGGTGAACATGGCGCTGGGTAAAACGGGCGATGGCGCAGTTCAACTGATAGACGCCAACGCCGCACTCTGGATTTCCGGCATCTCTTTGCTGGTGACGGTCGGCATCAGTGTACTCGCGAAAGGTTTCTTAAAGCTACTGCCCATTTGTGGCGGTATTCTGGCCGGTTACGCGACCAGTCTGTACTTTGGTGTGGTTGACTTTAATCCGGTCCAGCAAAGCGCCTGGCTATCCCTGCCAAACTTTACCTTCCCGGAATTCAACATCAATGCGATTCTGTTTATGATCCCGGTAGCGATTGCCCCCGCCGTAGAACACGTGGGTGATATGCTGGCGATCTCAAACGTTACCGGCAAAGACTACCTCAAAAAGCCAGGCTTACACCGCACCATCACTGGTGACGGCGTTGCCACCATGGCCGCCTCTCTACTTGGTGCACCACCAAACACCACCTACAGCGAGGTGACGGGCGCAGTGATGCTGACGAAAGCCTTCAATCCAGTCATCATGACCTGGGCAGCCATCACCGCCATTGTCCTCGCATTGGTCGGCAAACTGGGCGCGGTACTACAAACCATCCCTGTGCCTGTCATGGGCGGGATCATGATCCTTCTGTTTGGCTCGATTGCGACCGTCGGTCTGAATACTCTGATCAAAAATCAGGTAGACCTGCATAAATCCCGTAATCTGGTGATTGTCGCTGTGACTCTGGTCTTTGGCATCGGCGGCATGGCTTTCGGTATTGGTGACTTTAGCCTGCAAGGCGTCAGCCTGTGTGGCATCGTGGCGATTGTACTCAACCTGGTCCTGCCGAATGATCTGGGGGAGAACCACGTTGTAGACAATGCGCAGATGGAAGAAGACGAAGTCAAATCTGCCTGATTCAGATAAAAAGCGGCCTTTACGGCCGCTTTTTTGTCTGACAACTACTCTTGGCACAAACAGGCAAATTTTGCCCGCGTCAGCTTAGCGAGATCCTGAGGTGCCAGTTCGATTTCCAGCCCTCGCTTGCCGGCACTGACACAGATTGTCTCTTGCTCAAGCGCACTGTCATGAATGAACGTCGGTAAGGCTTTTTTCTGACCGAGTGGGCTGATCCCGCCGACCACATAACCTGTCGTCTTCTGCGCGATTTCCGGGTCAGCCATCTCAGCTTTCTTCCCTTTCGCGGCTTTCGCCGCCAGTTTAAGGTTAAGCATCTGGTCGACCGGTATCACTGCCACCGCCAAATTCTTCGCCTCGCCGTTGAGCGCAAACAACAAGGTCTTAAATACTTGCCTGGGATCCTGACCAAGGACTTCGGCAGCCTCCAGACCGTAGCTCTGGGCGCGAGGATCGTGTTCATACTGATGGATGGTGTGGGCCACTTTCTTTTTCTTGGCCAGATTGATCGCTGGGGTCATTTTCTATCCTTACCCATCAGGATAACCAGCTGTCAGGCAACTAACTATAGTGATGAGTATTAAATCAAACAAAAGCGGCGCATAGTGCGCCGCTTTAGGTTAATCATTTCAGGGCCTTGCCGTCAATCTTACTTGTAAACAATCTGCCCGGACGGGGCAAACTTGTTGACGTCAATCGGGCTGTGAGACTGGAGGAACTCTTTGAGCACTTCAGCATCAACAAAACCGGTATTGACGTACCCTGGATGGGTATTGATCTTCGGATAACCATCGCCGCCCGCCGCGTTGTAACTTGGCACCGTAAAGCGGTAAGTCTTATCCATGCGCAGCTGTTTTCCGCCGATAAACACATGCGACACCTGACCGTTTTCAACCGTCATAGAGATACCGGAAAATTGAGCATAAGCACCCGAATCGACCGGTTTGGTGGCAACCACATTAAGGTAGTCCATCACTTCTTTACCGGTCATGTCGGTGTACGTGACGATGTTGCCAAACGGCTGTACTTTCAGTACGTCTTTGTAAGTCACATCTCCAGCTTCAATGGAATCACGCACGCCGCCTGAGTTCATGACCGCAAAATCCGCATTCGCGCGCTCCATATGAGAAGCCGCAATCAAACGCCCAAGATTCGTTTGCTCGAAACGCACCACATTGCGATCGCCTTCCAGCTTGCCATTGGTTTCAGCAATCTTCACATTCAATTGAGCCTGACCTTTTTCCTGATAAGGGCGCAGGAAATCAAGCATAGTGGCGTCCTGAGCGATTTCATCCTGAATAAACACCCGTTGTTTCTCACCGTTGAGTTCCACTTTCTTCTTCAGGTTAACCGGGATCAGGTTATAGCTGACCATGTTCAGTTCACCGTTGCGGAACTCATAATCAGCACGGCCAACGTATTTGCCCCACTCATGCGCCTGTACGATGTAGGTGCCGTTCTGAACGTCCGGCTTACACTCATCACCCGGTTGGAAGTGCTTGTTGACCACGTTCGGTCCTTCCATACACACCGGCTCTTGTGAGTGACCGCCAACAATCATATCCAGATCGCCATGGCCAAGGAAACGCGCTAAAGCGACATCACCCGGCGCGTTCACTCCCCGCTTACCGTCTTCGTAGTGCCCCATGTGCGTCACGGCAAAAATCAGATCCGGTTTTTCGTTCTCTTTGAGCTCAGCGATCAATGCTTTGGCTTCTACTTTCGGATCGCGAAATTCAATGCCATTGATGAATTCTGGGTTGCCGATCTTCGCAGTGTCTTCTGTTGTCAGGCCGATCACCGCAATTCGAATCCCCTGCTTCTCGAACATCTGATACGGTTGGAACAAGCGTTTGCCTGTTTTTTTATCGTAAATATTCGCCGACAACATCGGGAAATTCGCCCACTCTTCCTGCTTGAAGAGCACTTCAAGCGGGTTATCAAACTCATGGTTGCCGAGCGCCATGGCGTCATAGCCGATCTTGCTCATGCCTTTGAAATCCGGCTCCGCATCCTGCAAATCCGACTCAGGCACTCCGGTGTTGATGTCGCCACCGGACAACAGCAGTACACTGCCGCCTTCGGCTTCGATTTCGCTTCTCAGGTCATCAATCAGCGTTTTACGTGCGGCCATGCCGTACTCGCCGTATTTGTTCTGCCAGAAGCGGCCATGATGGTCGTTGGTGTGTAACACCGTCAGTTTGTAAGTGGTGTCGCTTTGCCACTCGTGGGCGGGTTGCGACGCACAGCCTGCAAGGGCTGCCAGAATTGCTGCGCTTAGCGTTGTTTTTAGAATTAGGCCTTGCTTCATTGTTGTCATACCTTTGAACTTGTTTGGAATCCACTGCCGTCTTGTCTGACACTACGATGGTCACTCTCTGAAACCCAGACAAAACTTGATTCAGTCTAAAGTAACCTTTTCATGCTGACAGCCTGATTTCATATTTATGTCGTATGGATCATGTTAATTACCACCGCCAACTGCAATCGGTTGTCTGGATTACACAAACGATTTTGGTGGATCACAGGCAATCGTTCACCTAAAACCTGGGGAGATCAGGCATAAAAAAACCGACGTCGTCGTCGGCTTTTTATTCAGCAGAACATTTAGTTGATGTCGATCTGCTCAAAGCTCTTGATCAGATCATCCAGCGCTTTCATCTGCGCCAGGAATGGTTCAAGCTTATCCAGTGGTAATGCTGATGGGCCGTCACATTTTGCCTGATCCGGATTTGGGTGCGCTTCGATAAACAGACCAGCAATGCCCGTTGCCAGACCCGCTTTTGCCAGTTCCACCGTCTGCTCACGACGACCGCCTGATGCCGCGCCACTTGGGTCGCGCATCTGCAGTGAGTGCGTCACGTCAAAGATGATGGGGCTACCTTGTGAGGCGTTTTTCATCACACCGAAACCCAGCATATCCACGACCAGATTGTCGTAACCATGACATGAACCGCGTTCACACAGGATGATTTGCTCGTTACCACACTCCGCAAATTTCTCGACAATGTTGCCCACCTGCCCCGGACTCATGAACTGAGGTTTCTTAACGTTGATCACCGCACCGGTTTTCGCCATCGCTTCCACCAGATCGGTCTGGCGCGCCAAAAAGGCTGGCAACTGAATCACGTCAACCACGTCAGCCACCGGCTGAGCTTGTGCTTCGGTATGAACGTCCGTGATGATCTTAACGCCGAAGGTATCTTTCAGCTCCTGAAAGATTTTCATGCCTTCTTCCAGACCTGGACCACGGTAAGAGTTCACTGAACTGCGGTTGGCTTTGTCAAACGACGCTTTAAACACGTACGGGATACCCAGTTTGTCGGTCACCTTCACGTAGTGCTCACAGATCTGCATTGCCAGATCCCGTGATTCCAGCACGTTCATTCCGGCAAACAGAGTAAACGGCTTATCGTTAGCAACAGGAATATCACCAACGTGAACAACTTTTTGTTCCATTTTTATCTCTCTTTAGTCTGGGTTAATGCACGGTGATGGCGTTTTCACGCATGGCATTCACCTGATTCTTCAATAGTTCAGCCGCAGGGTCGTCCGGGCATTGATCGATAAAATACTGATAGTCCATCAACGCAATCTGGTGGCAATCTAACTGCTGATAAATAAAGCCACGGTCGCGGATTTCATACGGATCATCGGGCACAAACGTCAGCGCCAGATCGGTACATCTCAAGGCCAGAGTATAGCGCTCCTCACGTAACAGCGCACTTTTCAGCACTGCCAGCCAGCGCCCAATCACAGTCGGGTTATCAACCGTTTTAAGATGCTCGCTTTTGAGCTTTTTCAGCGGACCGCTGTGGCCAATCAACCAGGACTCCAGAGTATGCCGAGAAACATACTCCCCATCAAATGGGTTGAGGTAACGCTCTGGCTCACCGTACCAGCAAACCTTGATTAAAAACTGAGTTGGAAACGTCACCGCTTCGACCGGGAAACCGAGTTTACGTCCAAAATACAGCAGCAGTGCGCCCAGACTGACCGGGATACCTTTACGTCGTTCCAGAACCTTGTCGATAAACGCGTTACTGGAATCAAAATAAGCATCCTGATCGCCGCGAAATCCCCAGTCGAAGTAGAACAGGCGCAGAAATGCGTCAAAACGCACTTGCTCATCGGCCTCGTTCACCAAGGCCAGTTCGGCGTCTTTCAGCAGCCGTTCCAGCTCTCGCTCTGCCCAACTGACCTTCGTTTGCGGATTCACAGCCTGATTGAGGATCAAAGCCCCTTCTGCCAGTTCGATCGCATCAAAGTCTTCATCAAATAACTCAAGCATTCATCGATTCCGCTTAGCCTAAAAACATCGGCACTTTGGTTACAGCCACTTTACCGGCCATCAACAACCAACCCAGGGCACCAAAGAAGGAGAAAGTACGCAGCAGCTTGTTACGGCCCAGTTTCAACGCAAAAAAGCCCAGCGCAATGTACGCCAGTACACAGGTCAGCTTTTCAGTCATCCAGGGCGCTGCAGGTGTAAACGGAATAAATCCGGTAATAAACACCAGACCAATCCCGGACAACAACAGAAACGTATCGTTGATGTGGGGAAAGACTTTAAGAAACTTCTTTTCCAGAATGGGAGAATTCGCCATCATCAGTGCATAACGCACAGACAGTAGGGTGGCGCTGAGCACGATCGTCAGCAGGTGAAAATGTTTTAATCCTTCGTACATAATCTTCTCTCTGTTACTGCGGCAAGAATTGTCCGAATGTTACCCGGTCGTTGCCGCCATAGTCCTGTTCGGTATTGACTTGGTGATAACCCAATGCGCTCAGTATCTCACGCACCGCCTTGCCCTGGTCATAGCCATGCTCAAACGCCAGCCATCCCTGAGGTTCGAGATAAGCTCTGGCGTGCGTGGCAATGTGACGAATATCCGCCAGCCCTTGCTCTTGCGCGACCAGCGCAGACTTAGGCTCAAAACGAACATCCCCTTCAGACAAGTGCGGATCGCTTTCTTCAATGTATGGCGGGTTAGAGGCAATCAAAGCAAACTTTGTACCCGCTTCCAGCGGTTCAAACCAACTGCCAGCCAAAAAGGTGGCGTTGCCAATACCTAACTGACGGGCATTGTCCGTCGCCAACGCCTGAGCTTCCGGGCGCAGATCAATACCAATGACGCGGCGAGTTGGCAACTCTGACGCCAGAGCCAGCGCAATCGCGCCGGTCCCCGTTCCCAGGTCCAGAATGTCGCCGCCGTCTGACGCGGTTATCGCCAACGCCACTTCGACCAAACGCTCAGTGTCTGGTCGCGGGATCAATGTCGAAGGCGATACTTGCAGCGGCAGTGACCAGAACTCACGTACGCCGACAATATACGCCACCGGCTCACCTTGTCGGCGGCGAGTCAACAAAGCCTCAAACGCCTGCAACTCCGATTCGCTGAGCGCTTTTTCCGGCCAGGTCAGTAAAAAAGAACGCGGTTTGTCAAGCGCGTGACACAGCAACACCGCCGCATCCAGTGAAGGAGAGTCACTGCCACTCTCCTTCAGTTGTTGCGTTGCCGTCTTGAGTGTGTTTTCGACGCTGTTTGGGTCAGACATCGGTTAGTTGGACTCGGCCAGAGCCGCCAACTGATCGGCTTGGTGTTCCTGAATTACCGGGTCAATCAAACTGACCATATCCCCTTCCATCACTTCACTTAAGCGGTAGATGGTCAGGTTGATACGGTGATCCGAAACGCGCCCTTGCGGGTAGTTGTAAGTACGGATCCGGTCACTGCGGTCGCCCGAGCCAAGCAGGTTACGACGGGTATCAGACACTTCCGCCGCCCGTTTGGCCTCTTCCGCCTGGATGATACGGGCCGCCAACACCGCCATCGCTTTGGCTTTGTTTTTGTGTTGCGAACGCTCATCCTGACACTCCACCACGGTTCCGGTCGGCAAGTGGGTGATTCGAATGGCAGAGTCGGTGGTGTTGACGTGCTGACCACCCGCGCCCGACGCACGGAAGGTATCAATCTTCAGATCGCTGGCTTTGATTTCCGGGATTTCGGCTTCGGGGATCTCCGGCATGACGGCCACCGTACACGCCGACGTGTGCACACGGCCCTGAGATTCCGTGGCCGGTACACGTTGTACGCGGTGACCACCCGATTCGAACTTGAGGATACCGTAAGCGCCATCGCCTGCCACTTTGGCGATCATCTCTTTGTAGCCACCGTGCTCGGACTCGCTGGCCGACATCACTTCGATACGCCAGCCTTTTTTCTCTGCAAACTTGCTGTACATGCGGAACAGGTCACCGGCAAAAATACCGGCTTCGTCGCCGCCCGCACCAGCACGGATCTCCAGAAAACAGTTGCGGTCGTCGTTCGGGTCTTTCGGCAACAGCAGAATTTGCAGCTCATCGCTCAAGCGTTCGATTTCCGCTTTGGCCTGTTTGATCTCGTCTTGCGCCATCTCGCGCATTTCAGCGTCATCTTCCTGCGCCATCTCTTCGGCGGCGGCCAGGTCTTCCTGTGCTTGCTGGTAAGCCTGGAAGCACTTGGTGACTTCCTCAAGCTGAGAGTACTCTTTGGACAAGGCACGGAATTTGTCCTGATCACCGATCACATCCGGATCGCCAAGCAGGTGTTGTACCTCTTCATAGCGCTCAACCAGGGTTTCAAGCTTTACTAAAATAGACGCTTTCATAAATGTATTTTCTTAACTCGGTTATTGCGGGTCTTCGAGACCCAAGCTTTGTCTGATGACAGTCAGTTTAGCGGGTTCTCCCTGCTCTGCAGCTACCTGCAGTGCTCGGGTTGGGGCGTGAATCAGTTTGTTGGTCAGTTTGTTGCTCAATTCCAGCAACACTTTCTCCGGTTCCGCCCCGGCAGCAAGCGCCTGAAGGCTCTTGCTCAGTAAATCTTCGCGGATATCATTGGCCGCTTTGCGGTATTCACGAATACTGTCCACCGCCTGTAACGAACGCATCCAGCTCATAAAGCCGGCACTTTCTTCGCTGACGATGGCTTCGGCCTGAATGGCCTCGACTTTACGCTGCTCGATATTGTTCTCAACGATCGACTGGAGATCATCGACGCTATAGAGATACGCGTCGTTGAGTTCACCAACCTGAGACTCGATATCACGCGGCACGGCAATGTCCACCAAAAGCATCGGCTGATGACGACGGGCTTTCAGTGCGGTTTCCACCATCCCTTTGCCGATGATTGGCAGTGGGCTGGCGGTGGAGCTGATGACGATGTCCGCGTGCGCCAGATGTTCCGGGATCTCAGGCAAGGTAATCACTTCCGCGCCAAAAGGTTCAGCCAGACTCAGTGCACGCTCTTTAGTGCGGTTCGCCACAATCATGCGTTTGCAGTTGTGACCGGCCAGATGTTTGGCCACCAGTTCTATCGTTTCACCGGCCCCAACCAGAAGTACCGTCGCCTCAGAGAGCGATTCAAAAATGTGTTTGGCTAAGGTACAGGCGGCGTAGGCCACAGACACGGCGTTGCCACCAATGTCTGTTTCGGTACGTACCCGTTTGGCAACCGAGAAGGCTTTTTGAAAAAGCTTCTCCATCGCGGTATCCACCGCTTTGTGCTCTCTCGAATCCGCATACGCCTGCTTGACCTGACCGAGGATCTGAGGCTCACCCAGCACCAGAGAATCCAGTCCGCAGGAAACCCGCATCAGGTGACGGATCGCCGCCTGCTCTTCATGAATATAAATACTGGGTTTAAGATCTTCCGGGCTGACACTGTGAAAGCGCGACAACCAGTCGATCATCTTCGCTTTCCCGGCAGGTTTTACATCACAATAGATTTCAGTCCGGTTGCAGGTGGAAAGGATCACACTGCCGTTGACGATACTGCTTTCCTCAAGTTGCTTTAGTGCCTCAGGCAGCTTATCAGGTCCGAATGCCACTTTTTCGCGCAATTCGACCGACGCTGTATTGTGGTTGATACCAATAGCAAGCAAGGACATGTGTGCAGGATTCTCGATTCAGGAAAGTCAGTAAGGTCGGAATTTTACTTGATGGTCAGATTTATTAAAAGGGTCAGGCCGATTTCTTTCCTGACTCCGTGAGATCAATGATATAGTTAGCTCATTCAAAACGATACATTGTGCAAATTGCGAGCAACCATGATCAAAATTCGCCAACTTATTCCATTGCTGCTGGCAACCCTGTTATTTGCTGGCTGTACATCCGTTCCCGACAGTATAACCAGCGTCGAATGGCAATCCCATCAGCAGAAACTGGCCAGCATTGACAACTATTTGGTTACTGGCAAGCTGGGATATATTTCCCCCGAGCAGCGCGAGTCTCTCAATTTTCAATGGCGCCATTCCGCAGCCCAAAGCCAGTTACGCCTGACCACCTTTCTCGGTCAAACTGTCCTTAACCTCTCCATCAGCCCTCAGGGCGCCCGTGTCGAAACCTACGACGATCAAGTGTTTACAGACCCCAGTGCCGATGCATTGGTCTATCGCCTCACGGGCCTGGTGATCCCGGTAGAACAGTTGCAAAACTGGTTACTCGGTAACCCGACCAATGCCGACCATTACCTGCTCAATGACACCAACACACTGGCATCGTTAGAAAAACAGGTCAGCTGGCAAAATTGGCATCTGGATTATTTGAGTTATCGTGATGAACCCTTGTCTCAGCAGATCGTTCCGCTGCCGAGCAAAATGAAACTCAAACAAGGTGACACCACACTCAACATCGTGGTATCCAAATGGGTGCTGAATCAATGATCACGCACGCAACCCACTGGCCTTCTCCGGCAAAACTGAACCTGTTTCTTTACATTACCGGCCGCCGCGATACTGGTTATCATGAACTGCAAACCTTGTTTCAGTTTCTCGACCACGGCGACACACTGACAATTAGCGCCAACACCAGCGGCACTATCAGTTTGACCCCCGAGATCCCAGGCGTAGCCCTGCAGGATAACCTGATCTGGAAAGCCGCCACGGCATTGCAACAATACAGCGGCTGTCCCTATGGCGCCCATATTGAACTGAACAAGATCTTACCGATGGGCGGTGGCATTGGCGGCGGTTCCTCCAATGCAGCGACCACTTTGGTCGCGCTGAATCATTTATGGCAAACCGGTTTGAGCGATGACGAGTTAGCGCAAATTGGCTTGACACTGGGGGCGGATGTGCCGGTCTTCGTGCGCGGTTTTTCAGCGTTTGCCGAAGGCATTGGCGAAGAGCTGTCTCCAGCCGAGCCGGAAGAAAAGTGGTATTTAGTGGTAAGACCAGAGGTCGCCATTGCTACGGTAGATATATTTACTCACCCGGATTTGACGCGCAATACGCCAAAACGCGCACTGTCAACGCTTCTGGACACGAGCTACGAAAACGATTGCGAAAAAATTGTGCGAATGCTCTACCCAGAGGTTGATAAGCAACTTTCATGGCTGCTACAATACGCGCCGTCTAGGTTGACGGGGACCGGTTCCTGCGTTTTTGCGGAGTTTTCCAGCCAGAAACAAGCGGAACAAATCCTTGCACAACTGCCTGATAATGTCTCGGCTTTCGTTGCTCAAGGGCGCAACATTTCGCCTCTTAAAGCGACTTTGGCCAACTATCAGTCAGCCTGACAGCATACCAACTGTCTATAATTTGGTATCAAACCACTCTATTTACAAACTGGACGCAACCCTGAGGTTTCCACCGTGCCTGATATGAAGCTATTTGCTGGTAACGCAACACCTGAACTAGCCCAACGTATTGCTGACCGTCTTTACATCTCCCTTGGTGATGCAACTGTTTCTCGTTTTTCTGACGGCGAAGTTGCAGTACAAATCAATGAAAATGTTCGTGGTAGTGACGTATTCCTTATTCAATCAACGTGTGCACCAACCAACGACAACCTGATGGAGTTGGTGGTTATGATTGACGCAATGCGCCGCGCTTCAGCAGGCCGTATTACTGCGGTAATCCCTTACTTCGGCTACGCTCGCCAAGATCGTCGTGTACGTTCTGCGCGTGTGCCAATCACAGCAAAAGTTGTGGCCGACTTCCTGTCTAACGTCGGTGTGGACCGCGTTCTGACTATCGACCTGCACGCTGAGCAGATCCAAGGCTTCTTCGACGTACCGGTCGACAACATCTTTGGTACGCCAGTTCTGCTGGAAGACATGGAATCTCGTGGCCTTGAAAACCCAGTAGTGGTTTCTCCAGACCTGGGTGGTGTTGTACGCGCTCGTGCGACAGCTAAAGCCCTGGGCGATATCGACATTGCTATCGTTGATAAGCGCCGTCCGCGTGCCAACGTGTCTGAAGTAATGAACCTGATTGGCGATGTGGAAGGACGTGACTGCGTCATCGTTGACGACATGATCGACACCGGTGGCACACTGTGTAAAGCCGCCGAAGCGCTGAAAGAGCGTGGCGCTAAACGCGTATTTGCTTACGCTACTCACGCTGTGTTCTCTGGCAACGCTGCACAAAACATCAAAAACTCGGTACTGGACCAGGTTATCGTGACCGACTCCATCTCACTATCTAAAGAGATGGCCGCGACCGGTAAAGTGACCACGCTAAGCCTGTCTCGCATGCTAGCTGAAGCGATTCGCCGCATCAGCAATGAAGAGTCTATCTCTGCGATGTTCAACTCGTAATTCGAGTTCAGCCTTACTGAGAAAAAGCACCTCCTGATGAGGTGCTTTTTGTTTTCCGCTCTGTTGAATGCGTGTGCGAATCTCGCTACACGCAACTTTTCTGTGCTATCATACGGCGCTTTTTGAGATACCAGAGAGATCCCGTCTTGAGTCAAGAGATAAAATTGCTGGTTGGACTGGCGAACCCAGGCCCTGAGTATGCAAAAACTCGCCATAATGCTGGCGCTTGGGTCGTGGAGGAACTGGCTCGTGTTCACAACATCACGTTGAAAAATGAGCCGAAGTTTTTTGGTCTGACCGGTCGAATCAGCATGAACGGTCACGATCTCCGTCTGCTTATCCCGTCCACCTTCATGAATTTATCCGGTAAAGCCATCGCCGCATTGGCCAAGTTTTACCAGATAAACCCGGAAGAAATCATGGTCGCGCACGATGAGCTGGATCTACCTCCGGGTGTCGCTAAGTTTAAAAAAGGTGGTGGACACGGCGGGCACAATGGCCTGCGCGATACCATCAGTAAGCTCGGCAACAACAAAGATTTTTACCGCCTGAGGATTGGCATCGGCCATCCGGGGCACAAAGACAAAGTTTCCGGTTATGTGTTAGGCAAGGCACCTGCAAAAGAGCAGGAATGTCTTGACGCGGTGGTGGATGAATCGGTCCGCTGCCTGGACATTTTAGTCAAAGATGGTCTGACAAAAGCACAAAACCGCTTACACACGTTCAAAGCTGAATAAAGGTTACTATCATGGGTTTTAAATGTGGCATCGTTGGTTTACCAAACGTTGGTAAATCAACTCTGTTTAACGCACTGACTAAAGCTGGCATCGAAGCGGCTAACTTCCCGTTCTGTACTATCGAACCAAACACGGGCGTGGTTCCTGTGCCAGATCTTCGCCTGGACGCACTGGCGAAAATCGTTAACCCACAGAAAGTACTGCCGACCACTATGGAGTTCGTGGACATCGCAGGTCTGGTTGCGGGCGCATCAAAAGGTGAAGGCTTGGGTAACAAGTTCCTGGCGAACATCCGCGAAACTGACGCGATCGGTCACGTTGTTCGTTGTTTCGAAAACGACAACATCGTACACGTTGCGGGTAAAGTCTCTCCAATTGAAGACATTGAAGTGATCAACCTGGAACTGGCTTTGGCTGATCTGGATTCGTGTGAACGTGCGATTCAGCGTAACGCTAAGAAAGCCAAAGGTGGTGACAAAGACGCGAAGTTTGAACTGACGGTACTGGAAAAACTGTTACCAGTTCTGACTGAAGGCGGTATGGTACGCAGCATCGAGCTGGCGAAAGAAGAGCTGGCAGCGATCGGTTACCTCAACTTCCTGACTTTGAAACCAACCATGTACATTGCTAACGTCAATGAAGACGGCTTTGAAGACAACCCGTACCTGGACGCAGTGCGTGAATTCGCGGCCAAAGAAAACAACGTTGTTGTGCCTGTATGTGCTGCCATCGAATCAGAAATGGCGGAACTGGAAGACGACGAGCGTGAAGAGTTTCTGGCCGATATGGGCATTGAAGAGCCGGGCCTAAACCGCGTGATCCGCGCTGGTTATGAACTGTTGAGCCTGCACACTTACTTCACGGCAGGGGTTAAGGAAGTTCGCGCTTGGACCATCCCTGTTGGTGCCACTGCGCCGAAAGCCGCAGGTAAGATCCACACTGACTTTGAAAAAGGTTTCATTCGTGCCGAAGTTGTGGGCTACGATGATTTCATTCAGTACAACGGCGAATCCGGTGCAAAAGAAGCCGGTAAATGGCGCCTCGAAGGCAAGGAATACATCGTAAAAGATGGCGATGTTGTCCATTTCCGTTTCAACGTCTAATTCCGCCTCTAACGTAGAATTGAACTAATGCCTAAAAAGCCAGCAAATCCGCTGGCTTTTTTTTATTCTTTTGTGATTACTACCGCCCTGCTCACAAATTAACTCATTCAAATCTCGCTGTTTTGTTAGCAGTTTTCGATCATAAACACCGCTCTTTGTTCAAAAAGAAACCGAACGATTGATTTGTCTGGATTTATTTAAAAAAACTATTGACGGTTCTGGCTCAACTCCGCATAATGCGCCCCGTTCCCGGCGAGACGGCAACGTCACAACTGGAACAACATCATGGTCATGGCTACGTAGCTCAGCTGGTTAGAGCACATCACTCATAATGATGGGGTCACAGGTTCGAATCCCGTCGTAGCCACCATTTCCTGAATGTTCTTTTAAGAGCATTGAGGAAATATGCGGAAGTGGCGGAATTGGTAGACGCACCAGATTTAGGTTCTGGCGCCGCAAGGTGTGAGAGTTCAAGTCTCTCCTTCCGCACCATGATTTAGATAGCCTTCTGATTTATCAGGAAAAGCTGTCACCTGCAGGTCTATCGCCAAGCGGTAAGGCAGCGGCTTTTGATGCCGCCATTCCCTGGTTCGAATCCAGGTAGACCTGCCACTTATTTAAAAAGTGAAAACTCTGCAAAAAGGGGTTTCACTCGGAGCTAAGATGGTTTATATTGTCTCGCTCCAAAAAGATGGCTACGTAGCTCAGCTGGTTAGAGCACATCACTCATAATGATGGGGTCACAGGTTCGAATCCCGTCGTAGCCACCATTATTTACAGTTATCAGTTTTTACCAATTAACTGGTGACTTTAGAGTTCAAGACGCGGAAGTGGCGGAATTGGTAGACGCACCAGATTTAGGTTCTGGCGCCGCAAGGTGTGAGAGTTCAAGTCTCTCCTTCCGCACCATCTTGAAACTCGAAAAATTTGCGGAAGTGGCGGAATTGGTAGACGCACCAGATTTAGGTTCTGGCGCCGCAAGGTGTGAGAGTTCAAGTCTCTCCTTCCGCACCATAAATTGTTGGCTACGTAGCTCAGCTGGTTAGAGCACATCACTCATAATGATGGGGTCACAGGTTCGAATCCCGTCGTAGCCACCATTAATTCCTACTATCAGATTTGCGGTGGTGGCGGAATTGGTAGACGCGCTAGCTTCAGGTGCTAGTGTCCGTTAGGACGTGAGGGTTCAAGTCCCTCCCTCCGCACCAAATCTGAATAGAGGAATGCCTGCAGGTCTATCGCCAAGCGGTAAGGCAGCGGCTTTTGATGCCGCCATTCCCTGGTTCGAATCCAGGTAGACCTGCCATTTTAATATATTGTTGATTATAATCAGCAATATGACTCAATGCGGAAGTGGCGGAATTGGTAGACGCACCAGATTTAGGTTCTGGCGCCGCAAGGTGTGAGAGTTCAAGTCTCTCCTTCCGCACCATTGAGTCTGATAGTGAAAGCTATCGCTGTAGGTCTATCGCCAAGCGGTAAGGCAGCGGCTTTTGATGCCGCCATTCCCTGGTTCGAATCCAGGTAGACCTGCCATTTTTAATAAGCTGAAAGAGCGGACTTTTTCAGTAATAATTCGATGCGGAAGTGGCGGAATTGGTAGACGCACCAGATTTAGGTTCTGGCGCCGCAAGGTGTGAGAGTTCAAGTCTCTCCTTCCGCACCATCGAATTTGATAGTATAAACTATCGTCGTAGGTCTATCGCCAAGCGGTAAGGCAGCGGCTTTTGATGCCGCCATTCCCTGGTTCGAATCCAGGTAGACCTGCCATTATTTAGGTTATCGATTCACTCGATACCATGACTGTGATTATGCGGTGGTGGCGGAATTGGTAGACGCGCTAGCTTCAGGTGCTAGTGTCCGTTAGGACGTGAGGGTTCAAGTCCCTCCCTCCGCACCAACACAGTCTAATATGGTCAACAGTGAGGTTAATCTCCTGTAAACCATAAAAATTTGCGGAAGTGGCGGAATTGGTAGACGCACCAGATTTAGGTTCTGGCGCCGCAAGGTGTGAGAGTTCAAGTCTCTCCTTCCGCACCATTGCTCTCTGGCGTAAGAGCAGGTAGTATTACTACTTCAGTAGGGCTATCGCCAAGCGGTAAGGCAACGGGTTTTGATCCCGTCATTCCCTGGTTCGAATCCAGGTAGCCCTGCCATTATTTAAAGGTCATCGATCCAATCGGTACCCTAACTGTGATTATGCGGTGGTGGCGGAATTGGTAGACGCGCTAGCTTCAGGTGCTAGTGTCCGTTAGGACGTGAGGGTTCAAGTCCCTCCCTCCGCACCAAACACAGTTAAAACGAAAACAACAAAACCCAGCTTCGGCTGGGTTTTGTTTTATCTGCTTTCTGACCATTCATCATGCTCCCTCGTCTCTCCGTGTATCTCTTTAGATTCACTTCGGCAACGCTGTTGAATTTGATATAAAAACCGCTCGGAACATCATCTAGAAGATATTAGGCATAAAAAATCCAGCCGAAGCTGGATTTTGAACGATTGCGGAGCTAACCCTAGGGCTCTTGTTAACCAAGCAAACCTAACGCAGCATTTGGAGCTTGTTTGGCCTGCGCAAGCACTGAACTTGATGCCTGAGTCAAAATCTGAGATTTCGTCAATGCCGTTGTCTCTTTCGCGAAATCAGTGTCTTTGATTCGGCTCTTCGACGCATTCACGTTCTCATTAATGTTGTCCAGGTTGTTGATCGCGTGGCTAAAGCGATTCTGGAATGCCCCCAACTCAGCACGGTGGCTGTCAACGTACTTGAGTGCAGAGTCAACCACAGCGACTGCTTGCTGAGCACCGCCCACAGAACGAACATCAATGGTATCAACTGTTTCAGCCTGAGGACCACCAATACTCAGTTCACCTGCCAGGCTGCCGCCAAAGGTAGCAGCACCTTCCACTTTGTTGTTATCGGTAAACAACTGCAACTGACCATCTTCGTTCACTGATGCTTTGATCATGTCGGTTTGACCATTGATGTACGTCGCCAGCTCTTCGATGTCATCGCCTTCTTTCGCATTGACGGTGATGTTCTGCGCTGCGCCGAACTTGTCCGTCAGCGAGATCGTCAGATCGTTTGCACCAGCCTGTACCGCCCAGTCTTTGTCCTGACCATTCGCTGCCACATACGCGTTGCCGCCCATCATAACGTTATCGCTGCGCATGTCATTCAGGCTTAGCATAACCGCTTCACCGTTATCTGCACCGATCTGGAAAGACTTGGTGGCAAACGTACCGTTGAGCAGTTTATTACCACCGAATGAGGTGGTTTCTGCGATACGATTCAGCTCGTCATTCAATGCGGTGATCTCTTCCTGAATCGCAACACGCTCAGATTTTGAGTTTGAGCCGTTCGCCGATTGCAGTGACAGATCACGCATGCGTTGCAGAATATTGGTGGTTTCATTCATTGCACCTTCAGCGGTCTGAGCAATCGAAATACCATCATTCGCGTTACGCACCGCTACATCCAGGCCGCGACTTTGTACATTCAGGCGGTTGGAGATTTGCAGGCCCGCTGCATCGTCTTTCGCGCTGTTAATTTTGAAACCTGAAGACAGACGCTCCATCGAGGTCTGTTGTGCATTACTGGCACTGTTCAGGTAACGCTGTGCTGTCATCGCAGACACGTTGGTATTTACATTCACTGCCATAGTGATTTCTCCTGTTGATTTTCCCGTCGAAGCGGAACTTCCAGAAACGGTTTCCGACGTCTCGGAAAACCAAGTCGTTCTCTCAAAGTTACTCTTAGTAGCGACTCAGGACGCGATACCTTTAGCGGAAAAATACAATGTTGCTGAAAAATAACGCACAATAATCCGTTTCTCGAACTGGATAGCAGAAATAGAAAAAAGACCTAAAGTTTCAATCAGGTTGGTCGGGGGAGCGAGTGGAATGGCAGAAAAAGAAAAGCCCCTTTCCTTTGAGAGAACCGGGGCTAGAGTAGTCCGTCAGCGCCTTGTGGAGATCGAGAGAAATGATCACATCACTGACTGACCGTTTACGCAGTGACCCTCCAGAACAGCCAGTGAGAGTGAGAGAGGCTGAACTCGATGATCGCTGCGCATTGCCTGGAAACGCTTCATTAACCCCACGTCTGGGAACAACTTAATGAAGCACTCCAACACTACTGCAGCAAAGTAAGCGCAGAGTTTGGCAACTGTTTTGCTTGGGCAAGAATTGAGGTTCCGGCCTGTTGCAGAATCTGGTTTTTGGTCATCGCGGTGGTTTCTTTCGCGAAGTCGGTATCTTTAATACGGCTGTTGGACGCTTCAACGTTCTCCTGGATGTTGGCCAGGTTGTTAATACTGTGACTCAACCGGTTCTGCTTCGCACCGAGGTCTGCTCGCTGTGAATCCACGTATTTCAGGGCCGAATCGATGATGCCGACTGCGTTCTGCGAACCACCCACGGTGTTCACGTCAATGTTCTGCACGGTTGTGCTGACACCCGGGCCGCCGTTCAGACCAAGTTCGGTCGCCAAGCCACCGGAAATGTTCAAGTTCCCTTGCAGGTTTGGCTCTGCCATAAACAGCTGTAGCTTGCCATCCTGATCGACCGACGCTTTCATTTTGTCTGTCTGACCATTGATGTACGTCGCCAGTTCTTCGATGTCATCCCCCTCTTTGGCAATGATATCGAGGGTCACGGCTTCGCCATCTTGCGTGGTGAACTCGAGTTTCAAATCTTTCGCCGTTGGCGGAACTCCCCACTCTTTGGTCTTGCCCTGCTCCGAGATAAACGACTGACCACCCATGCGGTAATCGTCTGCGCGGATACTGGTCAAGCCCATGATGATCGCTTCACCGGAACTGGCGCCGATCTGGAATGAGGCTTCACCGAAGGAGCCGTTCAGCAGTTTACGTCCACCAAAAGACGTGGTCTCGGCGATACGGTTCAATTCGTCCTGCAAAGCCGTCACTTCTTCGTTCAGAGCCTGACGCTCCGACGCTGAGTTAGTACCGTTGGCCGATTGCAACGCCAGATCACGGATACGCTGCAGAATGTTGGTCGATTCGTTCATCGCCCCTTCTGCCGTTTGGGCAATGGAAATACCATCGTTGGCGTTACGCATAGCCACATCCAAACCACGGGACTGAGCCGTTAGGCGGTTCGAGATCTGCAGGCCAGCCGCATCGTCTTTTGCACTGTTGATCTTGTTACCCGATGACAGGCGTTCCATCGAAGTATTCAGATCATTAGACGACTTGTTTAAGTAACGCTGAGCGGTCATCGCCGAGACGTTGGTATTAACGTTGATGGTCATAGTTTGCTCTCCTAGTGAGTTCGCAAGTGCTTGCGAAGCGGCCAGCTTAGTCTCATTTGGAAGCACTGACCGTAAATGCCTTGCTAAATCCGCCCTAAAGCCGATTTATAATTCTGTTTTCACTTAACTGGATAAATACAAGTTGTATGCCAACTTTTTAACCAATCATGCATTTGAAACAAAACACTTATCATACAATGAGTTACAAAAATAACACTCATACCGCTTATGTGTGTCTCGCCTTTCATTGAGCGGCCATTACTATCTTTTGCCGCTGGTTTGCCGCCCGCTTGCCTCCCTACTCCACCTTCGCACATATGGCGTCAGCACATATGGCAACAAAGATCAGATGTAGTTGAACAGCGTTAAATCTTTGGTTTTGCCGAACGCTTGCTGTGAGGCCTGCAACGCACGTGAATTTTCATTGAAATCGATCACGGCTTCCGCATAATCAAGATCCTCAAAATTGCTCTTGGATTTGGCCAGCGCAATCTTGAAATCTTCATGTTGTTGCTCTTGAATATCCAGAGTGCTCATCCGAGCCCCCAGATCGGTACGGGCTTTGTTCAGATGAATAAAAGCCGCATGAAACTCTTCGGTCATCTGATGTAATTTGGCCGATGCCGAAGCATCCGATACGGGTTTGGCTGCCCACTCACGCGTTTGCCGGAATGTATCGAAAATACTGAATGTCTTACGCGGTTCAATGCTGATCACATCCCCTTTGGTGATCTGACCTTTAAATTGAATGCTCAGATCTTCAAACTGAATACCTTGCGCCGGATTGAACTCGTCGGCCTGCACCACCGAACCGTTGCGCTCTAACTGATAACCGAACTTACCGTCTTGCATGTCCACGAACGTCACCTGATACGTGGACTGATCGCTGCCATCTAAGTTGGTGGCTCGCTCCAGCAACAGCTCCGATCCTTCCTGGAGCTGATATTGCGGCTGGTAATCACCAAACGGATTGTCTATTTCCATGAACACTTTACTGCCGGGATCATTGATGGCCATTTCCAGCGTATTGGCCACTTTCATCTTGCGCTGATAATCATCGCCACCGTAGGTCACGTTGCCGGCATTATCGCGAAAGAACGGCTGGTTCTTAGGTTTCGTTCCGGCAAACACATAGTTACCGTTTTCGTCCTGGCTGTTCGCCAGATTCAGCAAGTTATTGGAAATCTCTTCCAGTTCGCGCGTACGTGCCAGGCGATCTTCGGGTGATAGCGCACCGTTGATCATTTCCATTACCGTACGTTTGGCATCATCGGCAAAGTTTTCCGCCCCCGACACCATCACTTCCTGATGTTCGAGACGGTTTCTGACCAGCACGATCGCGTCCAGGTATTGCTGCAACAGTTGTGACTGCTGACTGGCATTCTGGATATAGTGTGTCGCCAGCGGATCATCACTTGGCTTAAGTAATTTCTTACCCGACGCCATTTGCTCCTGGTTGTGATGCACTTTAGTTTCCTGGCGGCGCAGATCATTTTGCACCGACTGATAGTTATGGAAGCTGGATATACGATTGAGCATTTATCGGCCTCCTTATCTCAGCGCCAGAATGGTATTAAAGGTATCATTGGCAGCCTGCATAATGCGCGACGACGCCATATAGGCCTGCTGGAACTTCATCATATTGGCCGCTTCTTCATCCAGGTTCACACCAGCAATCGATGCTACGCGCTCCTGCGCAGCCTCATTTTCCAGCCGTGCTACATCGGTCAGACGAGAAGCCGTCGACATCTGCAGGCCAACATCGGTATTGAGATTGTGGTAAATATCCACCACCGTTGATTCGTGATCATTGAGCGTCTTGGCGGTCTGGATACTTTGCATCTTCAGCAGGTTGCCATTATCCCCTTCCGATGGGACAAGATTTGCCGTGAACTTGTCGTTCGGCAATGCGCCGCCGCTGAGGTTAAATGTTGTGCCCATTACACTGACCGGGCCCGATGGCGGGTAGCTCTGTGGATCCAGCAGCACATTACCTTTGGTGTCGGTCACGGCAAACTGATCGCCGCCCGGTGAGATCACCACTTCGAATTCACGTAAATCGCCAACTGACGCAATATCAAATTTGGCCGCGCCCTGCGCGAAGGTGGTCGACGCTTCGTAACTCTGCGCGGCAATCAGCGTAGGATCATTAATTGCCATTTTGATCTGCGCAGCGGCATCACGGGTTGGGCGGATGATCACCCGTTCTCCTGCGGCTAAATCTCTGCGAATATCAATGCGTACACCGTCGACAGCAATCGCGTTACCGCTGACCGGCACCACTTTCTGATCGCCATCTGGCGTCGTCAGCACATAATCTCCGCCATTGTATTGCAGTGAGTATTCGCCCCCTTTGAGCTGAGACGGATCATCGATAAATACCGCCAGATCGGCTTGTGAGTCCGGCGCCTGAACCACACGTGACTTGACCGCCACGTCCGAGTTCACATCGGTAAACATGTTGCGGCCCACGTTGCCACGTAAATCCAGCCCCTGTGACTGCAATTTGTTGACTTCAAACGCAAACGCTGCCGACATCCGGCCCAGTTCGTCCTGCAGGTATGGGATCTGTTCATCACGCATTTTCAGCAAGGCACCGATTTTGCCATCAATGTCTTTGGTGGTAATGGCTTTGATGCCTTTGCCTTCAACCATCGCCAGACGACGCTCATGGACATCTGGGTAGCCATCAATCATCTTCAACTGACTCGCTTCCGTCCCGGAGACCAGGGTGTGGCCATTGCCGATGTGGACATTGAAACCTTCTGCATTTTTGCGCGGCGTCACCGTCACTTTGGTGTATTCCGACAGCTCTTTGATCAACTTTTCATGCTGATCCATTAAATCATTATGTGGTCCGGGTGTGCGCATCATCAACCGGTGTAAGTCACGGATTTCCATTCCTAATTGGTTGACCCGCTCAACGGCCACATCAAGTTTCTTGTTGGTCACATCCGACTGGCGACGAACGGTTTCATGGAAATCGTTCAGGTTTTGCGTCACTAACTGGGCTTTTTCCAGCACCACTTTACGCGCGCCCACATCATTGGGGCTGTCGGCCAGTGACTTCACAGAATCAAACCACTCGTTCACATTTTCGGGGATCTTTTTTGCCGCTACGGAAGACAACATCCCGGACAACAAATCGTAGTTGGCTTCGATGTCCTGTTGCTTGGCAAAGTTGGTGGTAGACAGGTTTAGCTCGTTGACGGCAAACTGATCCCAGGAGCGGCGAACATTTTCCACATGCACGCCCATGCCGTACGTTTCCCCGCCGTACTGGCGCGGCATATTCGTGCCCTGAATCACAGACTGACGACTGTAGCCCTCTGTGTTCACGTTCGAAATGTTATGGCCCGTGGTGTTGAGCTGTCTCTGAGCAGTCAGAACACTTTGTGCACCAACATTCAGAAGATCCGACGCCATATTGCCCCCAAAAAAACCTTGAAAAATCAGTCTTCACTGAACTACTTAAAGTTATTTAGCAATATATATGCCAGAGAGTATATTGGCGGAGCGCCGGTGGTGTAATTGGGATAAAAAGACGCCACCCGCTCGAGGCGGGTGGTGTCATTACATCTGGTCGATTTTCTGTTGAACCTGCAGCACCTTATCGGCGTATTTCGGGTCGGTAGCATAACCAGCTTTATGAATCCCGCGGATAAACTGCTCAGAGTCGCCTCCGTGGCGCAGAGCTGTCTGATAACGCGGATTATCGTTCAGAAAGCGGACGTAATCGTCAAAGCTGTCCTGATAGTTGGCGTAGGAACGAAATGCCGCCCGCTCTTTTACCGGTACACCTTGATGATATTCCAGTGTTTGCGTCGCGACTTTGTGACCGCCCCAGCTGCGATCAGCTTTGATATTGAACAGGTTGTTGCTGCTGCCGCGAGCATTATGGATCACTTTCTGTCCCCAGCCGGTCTCCAGTGCCGCCTGGGCCAGCAATAGCGAAGGATCCACACCCAATGCCCGAGCCGCGCGTTGCGCGTATGGACGCAGTGACGAAATGAAATTTTCCGGCGTATCGAACCGGGCCGGTTTATCCACCCTCTGAGTCTGAGGAGCACTGGCCACAACCTCTTCTGGCCGCTCTGCACGTTCCTGACGCACTTGCTTCACACGCTCCATCATGGCTTCAAAATCATCCGCTTTAGCTGCGGCGCCCTGGTTTTCAACAGAGCCCTGACTGAGCTGAGCCACAATCATATCCGCCAGTCCGAGTGAGCCGGAGGCACTCATTTCGCTCGACATCTGTTCATCCATCATCTGACGGTAGAACTGCTCATTCTGGTTACGCATCAGATCGGATTCGAAACCGCTGTTGGCCTCGCGCATTGATTTAAACAACATCGAGGTAAAGATGGCTTCAAACTGTTTGGCCGCCGCGGTCAGCGCTGCCTTTTCACTGCTCTCATCACCGTCCACCGCTTTCTGACGCAATTTGTCCAGATTCGCGATGTCGTGGATAAAGCCAATATCGTTGCCGTTATTAATCATGTATCCACCCTTAAATAATGATCAACTGGCCTTCAATGGCACCCGCTTGTTTGAGCGCCTGAAGTATCGCCATCAAATCCGACGGAGCCGCGCCGACTTCGTTCACCGCCCGGACCAGGTCATCCAGCGTCAGGCCCGGTTCAAACTTAAACATTTTGCCCTGCTCTTCTTTGATTTCGATTTCAGAATCTGGCACCACCGCCGTCTGACCACCTGAAAATGCGTTTGGCTGGCTGACATTAAGGTTTTCTTTAATCGCCACCGTCATTCCGCCGTGAGTGACCGCAGCCGGTTTCAGGCGCACATGCTTACCGACCACTATCGTTCCGGTGCGTGAGTTAACGATGATTTTGGCTGCGCCATCCGCTGGATTAAATTCCAGGTTCTCTACCGCCGATAAAAACGCTACACGTTGACTGAGATCACGCGGGGCACGCACGCGTACCGAGGTCGCATCCATTGCTGAGGCCATTTGCGGCCCGAGGAAACTGTTGATGCTGTCGGCCATGCGTTGCGCCGTGGTAAAATCTGACTCCATCAGGTTGAACGTAATGTAATCACCGCGGCTGAACGGCGTTGGAATCTCACGTTCGACAATTGCACCGCTGGAGATCATCCCGGCCGTAGGGTTGTTACCGACAATTTTTGAGCCGTCAGCTCCAGTAGCACTGAAGCCACTCACCACCAGGTTGCCCTGTGCAACGGCATAGATTTGCCCATCCAGGCCTTTTAGCATGGTTTGCATCAATGTGCCGCCACGCAGGCTTTTGGCAGAACCGATCGACGAAACTGTCACATCAATGGTTTGCCCCTGCTTAGTGAAAGCCGGCAGATCAGCGGTCACAATCACAGCCGCGACGTTCTTGGTTTTCGGTTTGGTGCCCGGTGGCAACTGAATGCCGAAGTTTTGCAGCATGGCATTGAAACTCTGATCGGTAAACGGCGTCGACTCACCGGTTCCCGGTAATCCGGTCACCAGGCCGTATCCGACCAGTTGGTTGCTCCGGACGCCTGCTACCTGAGCCACATCCTTAATGCGGGCAGCCTGCACGCCAGTGGCAAAAAGCATCATGCCTATCAGTAACAGTGTGAGTTTCTTCATTGTGCGTACCTGTTTCTCTAACTGAGCGAAGTGACAATACTTCGACTAAACCTGCAGTTTAGAGAGAGACATTAAAAAATCGTGCCAAGAATCCAGGTTCTTGCATATCCTGGTTGGTGCCCGTGCCGGAATACTGAATCCGCGCATTGGAGATTCGCTTAGAAGCAATGGTGTTGTCGTAATCAATATCATCAGGACGAATCGTGCCACTCAGGCGTACATATTCGTCACCGGTATTGAGCGTCAACCACTTTTCACCGCGAATGACTAAGTTTCCGTTGGCCAACACTTCAATCACTTCAACCGTGATAGAGCCTGTTAAGCTGTTGCTTTGATTCGCTTCGGCGTTGCCTTCAAAATTGTTGTCGTTGTTCAGCTTGTAGGAGAAATTATAGTCGCCCACATTGAGTTGCTGCCCCCCGACTTCGAGAGGGTCCATGGATGAGTCGTTGCTCTTGGACAAATTGGCATCCGAACTCTTAGCAGCCTTTGTCTTTTCTTCTAGGATCACGGTGATGATGTCTCCGATGCCACGAGGCTTCGAGTCGTCATACAAACTGCTGGCCTGCTGCAGGTTAAACAGTGATCCGGTTTCTGCCGCGTAGTGCTCAGGCTGATGTTTGGGATGAATCGGCGCCCAGGCCGGATCACCGGCCACCGGATCCGTGCGGCCACGCATGGTGTCCACTAAGCCCGAGCTTTCCTCTGATGCTTTGTCTCCTTCCACCGCATCGACCGTGGTCGTGCCCTGCACCACATCTGACGTTTCCACTTCCGGATCCAGCATCGCGCATCCAGAAAGCAGACAAATACCTAAAACGGCCAGCAAACGAAACATATCGGCAACCCTCGACCTTAAATTACAGTTGTTGGTTCACAAAGCTCAGCATCTTATCCACGGCTGAAATGACTTTCGAGTTCATTTCGTAGACACGCTGCGCTTCAATCATGTTGACCAGCTCTTCCGTGACATTCACGTTGGAGGTTTCCAGCATCGATTGGCGAACTTGCCCAAAGCCGTCCAGACCCGGCACGCCTTCTTGCGGATCACCACTGGCGCCCGTCGGCAGGTAGAGGTTCTGGCCGATTGGCTCAAGACCACCCGGGTTGACAAAGTCGACGGTCGCTATCTGACCAACCACCTGGTTGTCCTGCTGTCCACGGACACGCACCGACACTTCACCGTCATTGCCGACCGTAATGCTGATCGCATCATCGGGGATCACGATCTCGGGCTCGAGCGAATATCCAGAGCCGGATGTCACGATCGCACCTTCGTCATTCACGGTAAATTGACCATTGCGCGTGTAACCAATGTTGCCGTCCGGCATCAGGATCTGGAAGAAACCGTCCCCTTCGATCATCATGTCGAGACTGTTGTTGGTGGTCTGCACGTTACCTTGGGTATGCACTTTCTGCGTAGCGACCACTTTCGAGCCCGCCCCTAACATCAGACCGCTTGGCAACTCGGTGTTCTGGGAAGACTGACCACCTGGCTGATTGATGTTCTGATAAAACAGATCTTCAAATACGGCGCGACTCTTTTTGAAACCGATGGTCGAGGCGTTCGCCAGGTTGTTGGAAATCGTTGAAATATTGGTTTGTTGTGCGTCCAGACCAGTTTTACTGACCCATAATGCCGGTTGCATAATAATCTCCTAATTGATCAGCTCATACGAAGCAGTGAATCGGATGCTTTATCCATATCCTCAGCGGTACTCATCATTTTGACCTGCATTTCAAACTGACGTTGTAGGTCAATCAGACTGGTCATTTCGCCGATGGCGTTGACATTACTGCCTTCAATCGCACCGGTGAGCAGCTTAACGCCGGCATCCGCTTCGTATGCCGCATTGGGGTCTTTAGCACGGAAAAGACCATTGGTGTCTTTGAACAAATCCTGATTATTGGTGCGGGTCAGCTTGATTCGGTCAACCACTTCGATAGCATCCGCCGGAGCGCCCTGAGGAACCACCGAGATCGTGCCGTCGTTACCGATTTCAATTTTGCTGAGCGGGATCGGCAGCGTAATCGGCGCGCCATTCTCCCCCAGAACCAGATGGCCGGAAGCATTGCTTAATAAGCCATTGGTGCCCACATGCAAATTACCGTTACGAGTCAGGCCTTCACGGCCGGTTTTATCCATCACGGAAATCCAACCATCCCCCTGAATGGTGACATCCAGATCCCGGCCTGTGGTAATCACACTGCCCTGCTCGAAATTATGGCCCGGACGTTCTGTCATGCTAAAAACACGACTTGGCAACCCTTCACCGTAGGCCTGCATTGAACGGGCTTGCGCCAAATCAGCACGGAAACCCGTGGAACTGACGTTTGCCAGGTTGTTCGCACGCAGTTGCATTGCCTGCATGTTTTGCTTAGCGCCACTCATGGCGAGAAACAGTGCGCGGTCCATAAATTGCTCCGATAATCTGAGTTCACGATCATCAAAAGCAATTGGCGTGCCAATTTTTATTTAGCATATAAATCAGGTAATTAAGATGGTTTTATTCGAGAAAGAGGCAAGCTTGCCGCCATGAACGCGGCAGATGGCAACCATACCAGACCGGCGGTTGCCGCCAGTCTGGTATGCAGAGGATTGCTGATAGGGATGTATTAACGAATCTGCAGGATATTTTGTTGCAGTTGGTTGTGAACTTCCAGAGAGCGAGAGTTGGCCTGGAAGTTACGCTGCGCGGAAATCAGATCCACCAGCTCTTGAGTCATATCGATGTTCGACTGCTCAAGCGTACCGTTGTTAATGGTACCAAACGACCCTTTGTTGGATTCCCCCCAGATCTTGTCACCAGAGAACTGCGTTGAATCCCATTGAGTGCCACCTTTCTTATCCAAGCCCTGCTCATTCGGAACCCGAACCAGCGCTACGCGACCCAGAGTAACGTTTTCACCGTTGGAGTAAGTACCCAGCACACTGCCGTTTTCATCGAAATCAATTTTGGTCAAAAAGCCGGTTGTGGCTCCATCTTCATCGAACTTGGTCAGCTCAAATGGCGCCGCAAACTGGGTGGCAGAGTCCAGGCCAAATGACAGCACCTGATTTGGATCCGCCCCGTTGAGATCAATCGGGTTTGCCCCAGTCCCCAAAGGCTCAGACACGATATTCTGACCGTTATTCAAACTGGCCAAAGTACCGTCGTTGTTGAACTTCATGGTGTGCCCGACATGACCGCCCGGCGTTGACGCATCACCACCTGTAATATTCAGGGGTTTTTCGCCAGCAGAATCCGTCACCGTGTAGTAGGTTTGCCAGGTGTTCGGCTGGGTCTGATCTTTCACGTAGTACGTCGTCAACTTATATGACTGACCCATTGAGTCATAGATTGTCGAAGACGTTGAACGGTTATACGTGTCCGGATCAGTGAAATCAAACAGGGTTGGATCTTTCAGATCGCCATTGGCGGGCAGGTTAACCCCGACTTCGATGTTGGAAGTCTGTTTCGGCTTACCGAACTCCGCAGGAATGTTCAGCGGCTGCGGCTCATAAGAGCTCACATCGCCAGTATCCGGATTGACTTGATAACCAAGCAAAAACTCATCGTTAGATGTCACCATGTAGTTGTCTTTGTTGAGGTGGAAAGCACCGTTACGTGTCAGCTCGTTCTGCTGAGGCACGAGGCGATCTTTTGCCACGGAAAAGAAACCGGTTCCCGAAATCCGCAAATCCATTGGGTTGTTGGTATAAATACTGGAACCTTCATGAAATTGCTGAGCAACCTTGTTTGCCTGAACACCCTGACCAGCGGTGGTCTTGGAGTTGGTAAACAAAGAGTTCGAGTACACATCACCAAACTCCGCACGCGACTCTTTAAAGCCGAATGTGTTGGCGTTGGCAATGTTGTTACTGGTGGTGTTCAGATCTAACTGAGCTGCGGAAAGACCGCTTAAAGATACATATGACATTCCAAAATCTCCTCTCTGGCGCGCTTACGCTTTGCCCACTTCTAGTACTTCAGCAAGTCGAACTGGCGAATCAAAGCCAGCCAGATTGAGCAGTACGTTACCATCACCTTTACCAAGAAGAACGCTGTTGACGTTTGCGTAAGTCGATACTTCAAACTCTTTGCTCTCCCCATCCAGCAAACCTGCGGCTTTAACCTTGTATTTGCCGGCCGGCAATGGGTTACCGTTTTCGTCTTTACCGTCCCATTCGACACGGTTGTCACCGGATGGCTTTGCCCCCACATCAAAGGTTCTGACCAATTGACCCGCCTCGTTTTCGACTCGGACCATAAGGTTATCCACCGACTGGGGTAACTTCACCATCGCGGCCATGCCTGCGTCATCTTTCTTCACGCCGGCTGCCCCTGGCACCAATACATCACGACCTACCAGAGACGAAGCCTGCAGCGCCTGATTCGACGTCATCGACGCATTCAGTGTTTCAAACTGATTGTTCATTTTGCCGATACCATCAACCGTGGCAAATGAAGCCATTTGCGCAATCATCTGGTCGTTACTGACCGGCTTAAAAGGATCCTGTTGAGCAAGTTGCTTGGTGAGCAGCGACAAGAAGTCTTCCTGTTTCAGGTCTTGCTTACCGGTGACTTCCGCGTTCTCTTTCTGCTTTTGCTCTTGAAGACTTTTAAGCTGGTCAACATAGGACAAGCCGCTTTGACCAACCTGATTAATTCCGGCCATTACGTTACCTCCTTATCCTTATTGACCCATCTGCAGCGTACGCAGCAGCATTTGTTTACTCGCATCTGCTACCTGAACATTCGTTTGGTATGAGCGGGAAGCAGAAATCATGTTTGCCATTTCTTCCATCACGTTGACGTTTGGCTTGTAGATATAGCCTTCATCATTCGCAAGCGGGTGGTCCGGGTTATACTCCGCCGTCAGTGGTTTATCACTTTCAACAATCCCCAACACTTTCACCGGCACGTTGTCGTCGCGGTTGTAACGTGCTTTGCTTAACTCGGCGCCAAAAACCGCGTGGCGAGCTTTGTAGGTGTCTTTGGCTGAGCTTGAGACACTTTCCGCGTTCGCCAAGTTACTGGAGGTCGTGTTCAGACGAACAGATTCAGCACTCATTGCGGAACCAGTCACATTGAATACATTAAATAAGCTCATCTAAATCATTCCCCTTTAATCGCTTTCGTTAAGTTCTTGAATTTACTTCCTAGGAAGTCAAGTGACGCTTGGTGGCGAAGCTGGTTTTGCATAAACAGGTTACGCTCCAGATCCACATCGACCGTGTTACCGTCACCGGTGTCGGGTTGCGTTGGCATGCGGTACAACTTTTCCCCTGTCACCCTGGTTGAGGCAGAAATATGCCGACCATCGGTTCGGCTAAGACCAATGCTTGCCTCCGATGTTGCCGCCTGTAGCGCTTTCTGAAAATCAACACCGCGGGCCTTGTACCCCGGTGTATTCGCTTGTGCAATGTTGGTGGAAATCACCTCAGCATTGCGCTCACGAACCCCTACCGTGTACTGATGGATACCCAGAGCGTTGTCAAAAGAAATTGCCATATCTGCCTCTACCCAAAGAACTGACTCTTTACTAACTAGAACTCTGCAATTAGCGTACCAACTTGAAATTGCCACACCTCGACGCCGAGTTCCGGTCAGATTTGCAATAATTACGCCGTTTTTACTCCACGCTCTTTATGGCGTTAACAAAAAGCGTGGGATCTTGGAATGTCTTCTTATCTATAGCGGAAAACAAAAAGCCCGGCAAATAATGCCGGGCTTTAGGAAGAGGAAACGATTTACTTCAGTTTGTAGATGATGCCAGGATTGCAGCGCACCATTTCAAAACGATCCGTCAAACCGGTCAGTGACTCAGAAGCCCCCAACAGCAGATAACCGCCAGGATTGAGGCTGTTGGCCATCTGGTTCAATACCTTAGACTTCATATCCGGAGAGAAATAAATCAAGACGTTACGACAGAAAATCAGGTCAAACTTACCCAGCAGAGCATAGCTGTCCATCAGGTTCTGTGGGCGGAAGTTAACCATACGCTTCACGTTGTCTTTAATCTTCATCCGTCCGTCACCGGCATCTTCAAAGAAGTTGCGACGACGCTCTGGAGACAAGCCTCGCCCTAACGCCAGATTGTCGTACACGCCCGCGCGGCAGACATCCAACATCGTGCTGGAGATGTCGGTCGCCGTGATCGACACCGATGGCAGCATGCCAGGTTTACGCAACTGAGTTTCGAGGATCGTCATGGCAATTGAATATGGCTCTTGCCCTGATGAACTGGCCGCCGACCAGATCTTAATTGGCCGTTTGTTGGCGGCCACCTCTGGCAGCAATTTCTCGGCCAAGACCGTGAATGGGTAAGAGTCACGAAACCAGAGCGTTTCATTGGTTGTCATGGCATCCACGGCGGCAACGCGCAACTCACGATTCCGTCCAGTCACAACATCACGGAGCAACTCAGACAACGAGCCCAGTTTAAACTTAGTCACCAAAGGGCTTAAGCGACTTCTAACCAAGTACTGCTTACTGTCTCCCAGTACGATACCGCATTGGGATTCTAAAAAACGGCTAAAATCTCGATATTCTTGATCGCTTATAGTTATCGCTGTCATTAATGTCTCTTTTAATTTGTCAGTGCAGTTTTCACCGCATTACCAAGCTCATCCGGGTTAAATTTCGCGATAAAGGTGTTGGCGCCCACTCGCTCCACCATAGCCTGGTTAAAGACTCCACTCAGGGAGGAGTGAAGAATAACATACAAATCTTTCAGATCCGCATTTCGACGAATCTCAGCAGTTAAGGTATAGCCGTCCATTTCCGGCATTTCAATGTCAGAAATCACCAGAGAGATCTGTTCATAGATGCTGCCTTGCGCAGCCATTTCGACCAGTTTCTCGTACGCTTCTTTGCCATCTTTGACCGATACGACTTCAAAACCGATCGACGCAATCGCACGCTCAACCTGTTTACGCGCGACCGTCGAGTCATCAGCAATCAGGATGCGACGGACAATTTCTTTTTCCTGTTCAGCCTCTGCAATTCCCTGACCAATAGATTCATCCATGGTCTCATCCACCGGCGCAATCTCAGCCAGGATTTTTTCAACATCAAGGATCTCGACCAATTCATTGTCGATGTTGGTCACTGCGGTGAGGTAGTTGGCTTTGCCCGCACCGTCTGGAGGCGGCAAGATGGCTTCCCAGTTCATGTTGATGATGCGTTCAACCGACGTGACCAAAAAGGCCTGAATCGTTCGGTTGAATTCCGCAATCACCACAAAGCACTTCTCGACGTCTGTGGTTGGACGGCCTCCAATGGCCAGACTCAAATCAATCACAGACACGGTATGGCCGCGAATATGAGCGACACCTTTCACTAATGGGTGAAGGTTTGGCATGGAAGTCAGCTTAGGGCACTGCAGTACCTCTTTAACTTTAAATACGTTGATGCCGTAACGTTGACGTCCCATTAAACGGAACGTTAACAGTTCTAATCGGTTTTGACCGACGAGTTGTGTACGCTGATTCACTGAATCAAGGATACCCGTCATAAGCTCATCTCCATTCAAACTTTGATGCGAAAAATGGTAGTCTAACTCTGGCTAAGTGACGAACAGGGAAACAAAATGCCTTTTTTGCGACAAACTTTGCGCCCGGCACCGCCCGGAGCCTGCAGACTTATATATAGTAATGTTTTTTTGTTTATCGGCTTATTGTCGTTTTTCTTTAGCCTTTCTGTCTATGCGGCCACACAAGAGCAAATCGTCAATATTCAACAAGCTGCTGAACAACATATTTTGTCGACCGTCGAATGGCCAGTAGGCGGTAAGCTAGATGCGAACGCCTCTAATGTCGACTCTCGTATATTTGCCACCGACTGTCCAGCGCCGCTACGTACATCCGCCAGCTCGAACAATCCATCTGCAAGCACCATCACGGTTTTGGTGGAATGCCCTGAAGATGACTGGCGTATCTATGTGCCAGTGCGCCTGTCTCTGTCCGGCCCTCAGGTGACCTTGGCTAGCGCCTTACCGAAAGGTCATATCTTATCGGCATCCGACTTAAATATCACCATGGTCGATCTGAACCGCTTTCGTCGCGAGGGCTTTGCCGATACGCACGAAGTGATTGGCGCTAAGCTCAAGAAAAGCATGCGTCTTGGCGAAGTGCTCGAAGCGCGTGATATTTGTGTAGTATGCCGCAATGAGAGTGTACTGATAAAGGCGGTGAATAAAGGTATGACCATTACGACGAAGGGCATCGCCTTGACCGACGGCTCACTCGGTGAACAGATTAGAGTGAAAAATAGTAAATCCAATCGTATAATTGACGGAAGAGTAACCGGTATTGGCGAAGTCACGGTGCAATTTTAGAGAGGTTGGTCCCGAAAACCCGGGATAATGAACAAACCGTTAAAAATTTCTAAAGTAATCTTTTTGACTGTCGATATTTACTACGCAGGTTTTGATTTTTGTAAATAGGGCTTTTTATGGCAGGCATTGATAACATTCGCTCTGGTCAGACGCTGACGACTTCGACCCGAAGTAGCGCGCGAACAGAGAGCAACAAGACTTCAGGCAACGAGAGCGTCAGTCACTCGGCCTCCAATCAGGACGCGGTGTCACTGAGCTCGCAAGGCAAAGCGATGGGTAAAATGCACAGTGAAATGGCAGCGCAACCGAGTTTTGATAAAGCGAAAGTCGCCGCAATCAAAGAAGCGATTGCCAATGGCTCATACACCGTTGATCCGGAAAAACTGGCGGACAACATGATCAAATTTGAAAAAGAGCTGGGCGGCCTATAACCTGTCACTGACTCTCACAAAACCTGTAAGTAAATTATGGCTGCATTAAAAGGATTGGTGGAATTTCAACTTCAGAGCGCAACGGCCCTCTCTTCTCTGCTCGAGAAAGAAAAAGTCGCGATCGCCAATCGTGTATCCAAAGACATCGAACAACTGGCCAAGCAGAAAATTGAGCTGATCGCTCAGCTTCAGCAAACCGATGAGCGGATTGGCCGACATCCGGATGTTGACACGTTGAAAACGGATCCTGAACTTAGCCCTATAGTTCAACAGATCCGCGCGATCATACACGATTGCCAACAAGCGAATCAGATCAACGGTGATGCCTTGCAACGCGCACAATTGAGCTTTAACAAGCTCAATAACCTAATGCAACAAAGCCATGGCAAAATAGGCATGACCTACAATGCCGGGGGGCAAACTCATACCGTGTCCACTCTGGGTACCAATATAAAAGCCTGATGACAAAGCATAATAAAAAAGCGGCAATCTGATTGCCGCTTTTTTCGTTCTGGAGATATTGAGAGAAAAACTCAGAATAGCGTCTGCTGGCGTTTGTCCGGCACGACCTGTACTTCGCCGTAGTCACGCAGTTTGTCCATCTTACGGATATCCAGACGCAGCTCAGTGACATAGCTGTCACCCACCTTATACGCACGTACCACTTCAGCACCACGGATCACACCGTCAACCGCGCCTGAGGTAAATTCAGTTCCTAATCGCTGATCACGCAGATCGGCCCGGCCGCTAACGCGCATGCCGTACACCTGCTCCGCTAGCTCACGGTACGCATCGATCTTCGAAGCGCGCATGGCCCGAACCTGACGCTCTTCTTCATTGCGGCCTTTTTGTTCACTGATGCTGGCATAGCCAACCGCAGTCAGCCAGTCATCCGGACGCATGGTCGACAGTGGCTGACATCCCACCATAACGAGTGCCATCACGAGCAATAATACTTTTTTCATAACCACTTACCTATGGACGAAGAATGACGGTGTGAGGTTGAGAGATGTATGGATTCGAGCGAATGATCACCCCATCCTGAGTGCGCATGCTGTTGAGCGTATCCAGATCGCGGCCGATGCGATCCGCTGGTAAAAAGCCCTGAGCGGTAGCGACCACAACACGTGACTGCATCCCGACAACCCGCGCATTGACCAATACCCCGCCTTCTTGACGCAGCATGGTTCCGGTCAGCACAAACTGAACATCCTGCTCGTGAGATAAGTCCTTCCAGTCACGACTGAAGGCAAAGTCACCTTGCTGCGTAACCTGAATGGAGCCGGTCGTTTTATAATCGACCACCTTGAAACCACGACGCTGAAACTGGTGAATAAACCCTTCCGATACCGTATTCCCCAACCAGTTGGTGGCATCCATGTTCTGCAGATCCACAAACGAGGTAATCGCGATCGGTGTGCGCGCCGAAATACTGGTATTCGACACCATTAAATCCTCGGTCATACTTTCGACGAAAAAATCGATGGTATGACGCGGGCTATCCATCAACATAAACTGCGAGCCCTGGTATTGCTCCTTACCATTGTATATTGGAGCATAGGCACACGCTGTCAGCACAAATGCTGACAAAAAGGGGAGCCACTTTTTCATTCTCATTTTCTCCAGATTTTTTAAGGCATGCTCCACCGTTGGTTTACCGACGCAAAAAGTGGAACGCTACTTGCTATTCTGTTTTGGCAACTATTCAGAAAGGCAATGCCTAAATCAGCTAAGATTTGAAAAGCAAAAACTATACCTAACTGGCGAAAAGCATGAAAAAAAACTTTATTCTCCTTTTATTATCGATACTTTGCCCAGCCAGCCTGTCATTTCAGGCGCAGGCAGCGTGGTATGAAGGTGACTGGAACCGCCACAATTGTGTCGTCCGAAGAGCAAGCCCGATTGCATGCCCTGGAGGATGCCCTGTATAAGGCGGTCAGTTTTTCGGGTGCGGATATCGGCAGTATCTCCAATTTGCAGCCATTCCTGGAAAAAAACCGCAAGGAGTACCAGTTTACCAACCATGAAGTACGTTACATTCTGGTCGAGAAAGAAAAAAGTCGCGGCGGCGTGATGCAAGTCAGAGCCCGGGTTGATATTTACCCATCGGCAACGGGTTGCCACGTCAGCCAGTATAAAAAGACGTTTCTGGTCGGCAATATTGATGTCGAATCACCTCAACAAGCCGTGATGGGGCAAATCTACAGTCTGGGAGACGACTTTGCTCAGGTCATTAACCGCCAGCTAGACAGTGAATCGGCCAGTTTTGTTACTGTTGGTACCACCGATTACGAAATCAATAAGCGGTATCCGGAACGGTTGAAAATGATTGCTCAGGATACGGGCGCGCAATACATCATCGGCGGACGTATCACAGACCTAACGGCCACCATCGAACAGAAAGTCCTTAAAGACGATGTGATTAACCGTCAGTTTGCCATGGAACTGCAAGTGTTTGACGGGAAAACCGGCCATGAGATTTATAAGCGCAATTATCGCGAACTGGCACGCTGGCCATTTGCCAAAACCAGCCAGGTCGACACCAAGAGTGCGCGCTTTTGGGCTTCCACGTACGGTGAAATGATGCTGCGAGTGAGCCGCAATATCATGCTGGATCTGGAATCGGAGCTGTCGTGCAAAATTTCACTGCCGGAAGTAGTGGCTAAGTTCGGCAACACCATCACCATCGATCTCGGCCGTGTACATGGCGTCAAACAAGGTGATCGACTCAAACTGTGGCACACCAGTTCGTTCATTGATCAAAATGGTCTGCCGCGCAATAAAGTCACGGAAAGCGAAATTACTCTGACGGTCTCCCGTGTGTACGAGAGTGAGGCAGAATTGTCAGTTGATCAAGATGACCTAGCCAGCAGCATCCAGATTGGCGATGTAATGCACAAACTCATGTAATTTAAGGTATTACCCCTTAACTTACGCATAGAATTGAGTATCATATCGCGGTACCACGCTCCCGTGGCACAGCTGGATAGCGCGGCCCCCTCCTAAGGGGCAGGTCACAGGTTCGAATCCTGTCGGGAGCGCCAAATATCAAAAGCCCGGACTCAATCATGAGTCCGGGCTTTTTTATGCCCTTATAAAAATCAGCTAGTTAAGTCAAACAGGCATGTCATCTGTTGTCTCACTGACTAAAATCCCTCGCCATCACTTCACCAAATGTATCGATTCAACTAAAATAATTATTAACAATACTATCGATAACAAAAGATGAAAAAGAGTAATCTCATTACGAACACTGGTCACCGCTTTATTTCCAAAGCCAAGACCGCATACAAAATCCACATCCACACACCGGATGATACCGTGCTGCATCGCTCGGTAGGGTATGTTCGTATCGGGGAAAAACGTGGCTTAAAAAAGGCAATCAAGCTACGTAATGAGTTGGGCCGGGCGATGTGGGGCAAGTTCTGGCGGCGCCTGCTAAAAGACCCTTACCTGATGACACGCCTCCCCCATTCTGTCGAACCCAAAATCATATATAAGCCCAGACCCACAAAATCGAACCCGGATTACAAAGACGAATGCTACATCGCGGCTTGGCGTACCTACGATGACAATGGCAGACTCACGTACAAAAGTGTGGTGTGTTCCGTCAGTAAGCACGGTCGGTTGGGCGCTTATACCAAGACGAAGAAAGCATTACTTGAAGCGAACAAGGATAACCTGGAGATTCTGGAGTTCATGGGACGTCTGAGCAGTATCGATCTCAAATGAGTGACCCGTCCTGATATGGGTTGACACTTTTTAACTAAAACGCTCGATGTACTTCATCGGGCGTTTTGTATTTTAAAGCCGTATGAGGCCTCATTTGATTATAGATCTCTACGGATTCTGCTACCATTTTCCTCGCTTCTTCCAGA